>PAHQ01000085.1 GCA_002705125.1 Verrucomicrobiales bacterium
AAATATACGAGAAGACAAAAACTAAAAACTTTTATAACTCTATTCACTCTTCAATTAGACTTATCTCTCTTGCTTTGCTACCTCGCCTGCTATCTCTGATAACACAGTCAAGCGGCCGCCATAAGTTTTTTGCAATAAGTCAGCATTAAAAACCTCATTAGTCTCCCCAAAGCCAACGACTCTCATATTGAGAAGTAAAATCATATCGAAGTACTCCCTAGCAGTTGCAAGGTCGTGATGAACAACGATGAGGGTCTTTCCTTGGTCTCTGATCTGACCAAGAAGCTCTACAATGGCAACCTCTGTTGCCGCATCAACTCCAGCGAAAGGTTCATCCATAAGATAAAGATCACTTTCCTGAGCTAGCGCCCTAGCAAGAAAAACTCGTTGTTGTTGGCCTCCACTTAGATTTGATATCTGGCGCTTACTATAAGCCTCAAGGCCTACCTTTTCTAGAGCCTCCATGGCTTTCTCTTTTTCCATTCTTCCAGGTCTTTTAATAAGACCAGACCTACCATAACAACCCATTAGAACTACATCCATAACACTCACTGGAAAGTCCCAATCCACTGACTCTCTCTGAGGAACGTAACCAACTCTTTTTATACTATCTTTCAAATCTCCTCCAAAAACTTTCACCCACCCATGAGCATGAGAAACTAAGCCCATCACTGTTTTAATTAGAGTTGATTTACCTGCACCGTTAGGACCAACAACGCCAACCATACTCCCTTCAGGAACTGCCAGATCCACACCGTAAAGCACAGGCTTTTTTTGATATGAGACGATCAAATCATGAATTTCTAAAGCTGGGCAATTTTCAGATGCTGTAGACATATAATTATTATTTCAATGCCTCAACGATTGTATTCACGTTATGCTTTATCATTCCGCTATAGGTGCCGAGGTCATAGCTATCTCCATTAACTGACTCTAATTCACCAGGCTCGCCCATAGCATCGGAAAAGAGCTCGCCTCCGATAACTGCACCAGAATCCTCCGCTATGCTTTTAATAGCTTCAGGAGAGACACTAGATTCAACAAATATTGCCTTAACTTTATTATCTTTTATATAATCAACTAACTTCACTCTTTCAGAAATTCCAGCCTCAGTAGCTGTTGAAATTCCCTGTAAACCAACAACACTAAATCCATAGGCCTCTCCAAAGTATTCAAAAGCGTCATGACTCGTAATGAGTATTCTCGAATCTTTATCAAGTTCTTCGACCCTACTCGTTGCCCATTCATGTAACGATGAGTACTCTTGAATCAGTTTTGTACCTGACTCTTTGTAGAAATCTGCATTCTTAGGATCAACTTCACTCAAAGCATCGACAACGATCGGCACGCATCCAGACCATATTGAAGCGCTCCCCCAGATATGCGGGTCTGGATGCGATTCATCTCCTTTTAGTATTTTCTTATCTATGGCTGAACTCAAAGCCACTCCGTTCATCTTTATAAGATCAGAACTCATTTGTCCCTCAAGTTTAAGTCCATTATAAAAGATGACGTCCGCTTCGCTAAGAGCTATGGCGTCAGTAGGAATAGGTTCATATAAATGAGGGTCAACTCCCGGTCCCATTAAACTCTTAAGCCTAACTTTATCACCTGCTATCTGTTTAACCATATCTGTAATCATGGTTGTTGTGGTTACGACGTAAACCTTACCATCACTTGTCTCAGATTTTTTTACTCCACAATTCGAAAGGAGAACAAATAATAAGGTTATAATAAGAAACTTTAATAATTGAAGCATTTAAAGTTAGCATATACTAACTTTACTTGTATTTGCAATCTTTATTCTTATTGCCAAACAACATTAGTCGTGACAGTATTAACTATGGATGACGCCCCAAGATCTGAAGACACCTTGAAGCGGGGCACTCGTGCGCGAGAAGATTACCTGGAGTCAATATTAAACCTGATCGAAGAAAAAGGCTATGCAAGGGTTGTTGATATAGCACAAAACCTCAACATTGCCCAAGCCAGTGTGACCGGCATGATACAACGAATGGACTCAGATGGCTTAGTCTCCTATGAAAAATACCGAGGTGTTATTCTTACCTCGGAGGGAGAAAAGATAGCAAGGGCCATCATAAAAAGACACAAAAGCTTGGCAAAATTCTTCAACTTATTTGGAATGGATGATGAGGACACCTATCAAGATATAGAAGGTATAGAACATCACATGAGTTCAACGACCCTCAAAACAATACAGGCACTAACTGATGAACTCGAAAGGCAACCAGCACTACTGGCACGAGTTAAGGCGAGGGTATCAAAAGAATCCTAAATAAGTTAAGATGGACCGTGGTATATTGGGCATAGGAGTTTGCACACTTGATGTGCTCACTAAAGTCTCTTCATTTCCTGAGAATGAAAGTGTAGAGGAGGCAGAATCCTCAGAACTAATGGGGGGAGGGCCAGTTGCCACGGCTCTTGCTACAGCTTCTAAGCTTGGCTCACCAACCACCATGCTCGATACTCTTGGCGATGATTGGCAGTCTGAAATTATTATCAATGAACTTAAGTCAATAGGCGTTAGTTGCGATGAAATCATAATAGAGACTGGCGCTAAAGCATCACTTGCATCTGTACTGATTCGTAAATCTGATGGAGCAAGAGCGATCCGTTTTGTGAGAAGCACCGCAAAGGCACTCAGTCACGGCGCCATCACTAAAAAAATTATTTCACAGCATAAAATCATTCACTGTAATGGAAGACACATCAACGCATGCCTAAAGGCTGCAAGCGAATGCAATGCAGTTGATGGTGAGCGCTTGATGTCATTCGATGGAGGCGCGGGACGCTATAGAGAGGAATTACTGCCTTTAATGAAAGTTATAGACATTGCTATTGTTGCAAAAGATTTTGCTTCAAAGTTAAGCGGCCTAAATGATCTGAATCCAGAAGTATGGAACCGAATGAAAAAAGCATTTCCTAAGGCTAAAATTCTAGGCATAACCGATGGCATTAAAGGAAGTTGGTTTCTAAATGAAGATGAAACAACATTTCACCAACCCGCCTATTCTGTTCCGGTAACTGTGGATACCACGGGTTGCGGTGATGTTTACCACGGTACATTTCTTAATGGTATTCTTAGAAATCTAAGCGTTAAGGAGAGCGCTAAAATAGCTAGTGCCGCAGGAGCTCTAAACGCCATGAAAATAGGAGGAAGAGGCAATCTAGTTAANCATGATCGGTTAAATCTATTTCTTGAGGAGGCTAAGGAAATACAACTTAAACCCTAGGCAACTTCCCTGTACTATCTCCCATTTTACTAACCTCTACGCCAAACTTATCAAGCATAGCGACATAAAGGTTTGAAAGTGGCACTTCGCCTTGAAAGTCCAGATGTCTACCTGCCTCTAACTCACCTCCACCATGTCCAGCAAGGAGGATGGGAAGGTCATGATGACCATGGCTATTGCCNTCAGCGATACCACAACCATAAACCACCATCGAATTTTCTAGAACATTCTTGCCGTCTGTATCTTCTAGAGATTTAAGTTTATTTAAAAAGTAACCAAACTGCTCAATGTAGAAGCGATCAATTTTGGCAATTTTCTCTAACTTCTTCTGATTNTTCCCATGATGAGAAAGATTGTGATGGCCTTCAGGAACTCCAATATCTCGGAAATTTCTGTTNCTTCCGTCATGAGCCATCATGAAAGTAGAAATTCGAGTTGTATCGGTTTGAAATGCAAGAGCATTTAAATCATATAACATTCTTATATGCTCTTTATAGGTTCCTGGGATACCCGCAGGCGTTTCCATTTTAGGAGCTTTGGATGCAAACTGTTCAGCTCTCTGGACCTTCTTTTCTGTATCACGCACCGCTGTGAGATATTCGTCCAACTTTTGCTGATCATTTTTGCCAAGGCGCTTTTGAAGTCTACCGGCATCTTCAAGCACATAATCAAGAATACTNTTTTTNTNGCGAGCCCTTCTNAGTCTTTCCTCTTTAGATCCAGATTCATCTGAACCAAATAATCGCTCAAAGACAATCCTAGGATTTGCCTCNGGCGCCATTGGAAGTTTCTTATCTCTCCATGAGAGATTGAATTGGTAAGCACAGCTGTAACCAGAATCACAACGACCACTTTTTCTAGCCGCATCACAACTTAATTCAAGAGATGGCAATTTAGTATGATGACCGAGTGAAGCAGCCGCTATCTGNTCAACAGAAACACCTAGACTAATGTCCGCTCCCGCCGTCTTCTTCGCACGCATACCCGTGAGGAATGTCGCGTTCGCTCTAGCATGATCTCCCCCCCCATCATTACCAGGAATAGCATTTCTATGATCAAGTCCACTAAGAACCTGAAAGTCGCTTTTGTGAGATGCCAATGGCTCGAGTGTAGGAGAAATTTCATAATCGGCACCCANTGAATTNGGACGCCATTTTTCCATNTTTTTTCCATTAGGAGAGTAAATAAACGCCATTCTCTTGGGAGCAACATTTATAGAATCCGAAGAAAATGCCTTAGAATTTAATGATTCTAATGTGGGTAAAGAAATACTAACTCCTAACCCTCTGAGGATTTTTCGGCGTGTAAGCGAATTCGGCATCTTATTCTTATTATTTACTATTTATACTATACTCAACTATAACTTCCACTCACTTCAAAAAATTACTGAAGAAAAGTTAANTATTTAATCATAAATCCTTCTNCCGTCTCCTCTTCGGTATTGAAAAGGGACCGATTCGACTATACCAATGACCATCGATGATATTTTTAAGTCATTGACTTTTAGTGANTTAACTACTGAATCAACCGCAGGCTTATCATAAAACTCAACGCCTCTTCCCAATGCATAAGTCATCATAATTTCACTGGAACAGCGTAAATAATCATCCAGCTTAGAATCGGTTAATATTTTCTGAAACTCTTCATGATTATTGAAAGACTCACCGGTAACCAACTCACCAGCCGTTGTAATAGGAGATCCTTCGTCTTCATCCCGCCATTTACCAACACCGTCAAAATTTTCATAAACAAAGCCCAGCGGATCCATCAGCGCATGACAAGATGCACAGTTCGGATCATCTCGGTGCTGCTCTAATCGCTGGCGAAGGTTTCCTTTCAATTCTTTATTGTTATCAAGTTCTTCAACACCNGGCGGAGGATCAGGTGGTGGCGTACCTAAAATATTTTCTAATATCCATTTACCTCTTTTAACAGGTGAGGTTCTCGTAGGGTTTGAGGTTACAGTTAGGACACTNGCGTGTGTTAACATTCCTCTTCTCCGGGTTCCCTCCAAAGAAATTTTCTGAAATCCATTACCTTTAACACCTTTAATTCCATAATGANTAGCTAACTTTTTATTAAGAAAACTGTACTTAGCATTTATTAACTCTGTTATTGGTAGGTCCTCTTTTAGTACGTGCTCAAAAAGCATTTGTGTCTCACGCTGCATCGAAGATTTAAGGTGAGAGTCTAACTTGCCGTAGGTCTTTGGATCTGGGTCAACTGTTGGAACATCTCTTAACTGTAACCACTGACCTGCAAAATTATCAGTTAGCGCTATAGCCTTGGGATCTTTTAACATTCTTGAAACCTGTGAGCGTAAATTTTTNCGAAGTGTTGATTCCGTAGCATGTTTGAACAATTCTTCNTCAGGCATGGTCGACCAAATAAAATAGGATAGCCTTGAAGCCAAAGAGTACTCGTCTATACGATAGGTTGCGTCAGGGTTATCAGGATCAGGCTGAATTTCACCTCTAAACAAAAAGTACGGAGAAGTAAGAACGGCTTGGCAAGCAAGCTTAATACCTTTTTCGAAAGCGTATTTACCCCCTTCATNAATACCAATTTGTACAAATTTTAGTAATCGATCTATTTCAGATTCAGGAACTTTTCTTCTGTAGGCTCTGTTAGTGAAATTCCAAAGTATACGCTTCGCNTGCTGAATTCTGTTCTCAGGATTAATATTTAAATCCCCAAAAACTTTTTGATGAAATTGAGGCTCTGGATCAGGCCCTTTTCCCAAAGGACCTTCAATTTCAAAGGAATTTACAAATAGATTTCTATCCCTTTTTTTAGGATCTTTAATCCTGAGGTCATAAAAATCGTTAATGAATCTCGCATCTATTGTTTTACTGACCTCCTTAGTATCGTCGAGAAATAGAATTAGTTCATAGGGCTTTGCCTCCTCTGGCCTATTCTCAACATCAACAGTTTTTATTTTCTTGCCATCAATTATCACGGACATTTTAGCTGGCTCGTTTCCAGCCTGGTCAGCACCAGCACTAATTTTAATGCTGTACTTCCCAGGAGATAAAAATTTATGCTTAACCTTAACTGATCCGTTAGTTCCCAAAATTCTACCATCAAGTTTAGGTTGTCCTCCTATGAGATCAGACCCTTCGTACTTGTGAATTTTTTCCGGAGGATCAGAAGTTCTTATNGCNGCTGATGTTATTTGATCAGAGGCATTNAGGTACTTCTCTAAAAGCACTGGGGAAAGGCTCAACACATCCCCGATATTATCAAAACCGTAACCTGTATCATCAGGAGGGAAATCATCAGCAGGATCAAAATCTACCATCATTAGATCTCTGATTGTATTATTATATTCTGTTCGGTTAAGCCTCCTAATTGTGACTCGCCCGGGATCAGGGTTATCAGGGTCAAACCGAAATACNTCTGACTCTATCCACTGAATAATCTTTTTTCTTTCTTCGTCACTAGGTTGAGATTTTTTTTTGGCTGGAGGCATTGTTTTGGAGGCAACATTTTTCATAATGTCTTTCCAAGACTCCATGTCTTGTAATCTGTCCTTGGGAGTTTCCCACTGATCTAGCGACAATCCACCTTTAGAAGCTCCGTCACCGTGACAATCAAAACAGTGTTCNTCAAGTATTGGAAGNATCTCATTGTCATAAGACGGAGGCTTAACCTTGCTGAATCCCAGTGCAATGATTGAAAATTGAAAACCTATAACTAAAAGAGTTGAGCGAGGTCCTTTAATGAACATCTCACAAATCATACTTTTAATAGCGGTTCGTAGCATCAGCTCTCACTAATATACGACCACAATCTTATAAGATCACGCCTTGAAGTGCTTTTTAGTAAATTTTGTTGCTAGGTCTATCTCTCTAGCAGGAACCACATCCACCTGACCCACAACACTGAGAATCAAATTCCTCTTCTGTTGGTACTCTTCCATTCTCAAACACTAGAGAAATCGACCTTCCTATAACTTGATGAATACTTTGTATGGATTCTTGAGCTCCCACAAAAGCGCTAGCCACTGAATTTTCCATCATTTCATCTCTAACTTTGTTATATTCTTCGACTTCTCCAGCAGTAAGCTCCATGCCGGATTGTTGCTTCATCTGTAAAGATTCACCTTTTGACTGCATTTTAGAGAAAAGTTCCTTAGCGTCATCGTCTTCCATAAATTTGTCGATTGACTCAAAT
Organism: Verrucomicrobiales bacterium; assembly: GCA_002705125.1. Taxonomy (GTDB): domain Bacteria; phylum Verrucomicrobiota; class Verrucomicrobiia; order Verrucomicrobiales; family DEV007; genus EC70. The sequence goes on from PAHQ01000085.1 coordinate 7,431, forward strand.
ACCTCTTTTAGTGCCGGGTCATCAAGTAAAGATTGGCACAACTCTTTAACTTTTGTTTTGTAATCAGCGTCATTAGTGGTGGATTCCCCTATAATCATGGTCATAAATAATGTTCGATCGTATGCGCTCCATAGTCAACAATACTAAATTAGTTTATCATCGAACTAATGCCATTAGTTGCATTAAACAGAAAAATCGTATATTCCTAGAAAAAGCCGCATTTAATAAACTGGCTAAATAACAAAAAAACCCACCAAATATTCTAAATATCATGTCCGAACAAAGTAAATGTTGTAAATTTTTTCTAGGTGAAGCCTGGGCCTGTTTCTTCCTCCGCATGTGGATAGGAATGCGTCTCATGTTTGCAGGGCTCACAAAGTTTCTAGGTAAAAACGAAGAGGGTGGTTGGTCATTCGATCCAGAAAACGCTCAATATACGATGAGCAACATTACAGCCACGATGGAAACAAATACAGCCATACCAAAATTTATGCTAGATCAGTACTCAGCTGTACTTCCATGGGCATTGCTCTTGGTAGGTGCTTCAGTGATGTTAGGATTTTTCACAAGAGTTTCCTTGTTTTTAGCAGGCGCTCTTGTTCTTTCGTTAAGCTTTGGTTTAATGCTTCTTCCTGATGACACTGCTGCTGTAGAGCGTGGAGTTGAAATTATCGTTGTCGGTCTTGCACTCATGACCGTCAAAAACAATGTCGGTGCGGTTGATAACCTCATCGGAATGGCTTTCTCAAAAGANGANGAAGAAGAAGCGTAATTTAAATCCATCTAAATTCCTCTAAACGTAGAAATTAATTGATTTTATGAAGTATAAACACATTGGCCAACCAAGCGATCAGCCGAATGACTCGCAAAGTAAACTTGATGACTCCCTAAGCCGGAGAAATTTTCTTAGAAACAGTTCAACTGCCAGCGTAGGCGCAGGTCTCATTGTNACCAGNAAAACTGCGCTCGGTCAAGAGGGTCCGGATAAGGGTAAAAAANTTAGATGCGGAATCGTTGGTTACGGTGACGAAGGGAAAGCTTTAAGAGAATCAAGCATGTTCCTAAAGGATCTCGTTTGTTTTCCAGCTGTCTCCGACATCTGGCCTAGAAACTTAAGAGCAGGAAAAGGTCAAATTTCNGCAAGCAAGCAAGGTGGAGGCGCTGATGGAAGNGAATGCAATGCATATGCNGATCCAAAAGAGATGATTGAAAAAGAAGATCTTGATTGCATCATTGTTGCCACNCCTGACTTTTCTCATCATACCTACTCTATTATGGGCCTNNAAAAGGGCCTCGANGTATATTGTGAAAAATTGATGTCCAATTCAATTGATTATGCNCGTCAAATGGTCNAAGCGCAGAAGGAAACNGGTAAACTTCTTGCNATNGGTCACCAAAGACGAAGCAACCCAAGATACCTTCATGTTAAAAATGAAATACTTGGAAAACGTCAGCTCTTGGGTTGGATTACTCACATGACAGCACAATGGAACCGATCACGTGGTGGTTCTGTTCCAAGAGAAATTCCAATGGGTAAAGATGCTCTCGATGATGAAACACTNAAAGAATTTGGTTTCAACGGTGGAGCCAAAGGAATGTTCGAGTTCAGAAACTGGAGAATGTATAAAAAGTTCGGTGGAGGTATTATCTCGGACTTGGGTGCACACCAGATTGATATATTCAACTGGTTGCTCGACGAGTACCCTAAATCAATCTTTGCTCAGGGTGGAACTGATTACTATACTGGTGAATTCCTCAACGACCTTCTTACTAGCGAAGTCAAGGAAGCTATGGAAAAAACAAAATCCAGAAAAAGGAAAGCTAAACTTGAAGAGGAACTTAAAATCGTTGAACAAGTCAAAGACGGTTATGAGCACGCTGATAACGTAATGGCTTTCTTCGAATACGAGACAAAGCGTGACAAATGGGGAACAAAAGGAGGAGCAGGAGAAACTCTAAAGACTCGTGCTTACTATCAGGTTCTAACTACTTCCAGTTCGCAAAAATTCTATGAGAAATTCATGGGAGAAGACGGAACAATGTCGATATCTGAGCTAACAGAATATAACCAAATTTATCGTGAAGCTCACGCAGAGCCTTGGGAAGAGCACTCAACAGGTCAAAAGCCTGCCATTGAAAAAGATTCCTCCAAAGAAGAAATCTATCACAAGTTCTGGGAACAACCTGCTCCTTGGAGAAGCGTTGANAAGGCAAAGAANGAAAAGTGGCTATCTGGNCAAGGTCTAGCTGATGCCAGAGTTTCTAAGGGACTNGATCCTTGGGAAATTCCATCTCACACNCAATTTNAAGAAAGACCACATACTCCACACCTTCGTAATTTCTTTGAAACTGTTAGAGATAAGGGTTCTCAGGATGACCTTAATTGTACAGCACTCGAAGGTTACAGAACNACTGTTACATGCATGAAAATACATGAAGCTATCGAAAAGGGAGAAAAAATAGAGTTTAAACCTGAAGAATTTGAGGTTTAATTCTAATTTATTTGAATTTAATTCAAAAGAATTCGTCCAATAGTTATATATATTGAATCATAAACTTATAAACTTCTTAAGATACCCAAAAAAATGAAAAAACCGCTCATAGCAGCATCAGCCCTTATTATTCCAATCCTTGTAGCAACTGCTCAGGATACAGACAAAAGTAAATGGAAAGACGTAGGAATCGAATTTCCTAAGCCAATGTTTGTAGGAACTCCTGTGGCTGCAAAACTACCTAATCTTGATAAAAGTAAAAAGCCAAGACTCGTACTTAAAGCACCTGCTGACGTTGAGAACCTTGCCTTGGACATGGAAGTAACTTCAAGTGATCCAGAACCAATCATTGGTGATTTAGAAATGATCTGTGATGGTGATAAAGATGGTGCTGATGGATCTTATACTGAACTCGGACCTGGTAAACAATGGGTTCAGGTTGATCTAGAGGAAGAAGCCACAATTTACGGTATTGTCGTATGGCACTTTCACAAGAATGCGAGAGCATATATTGATGTTGTTGCCCAAATTTCAAATGATCCAGAGTTTAAGACAGGCGTTACTACTGTTTTCAACAACGATCATGACAACTCATCTGGTACAGGCGCAGGTAAAGATCTTGCTTGGGTTGAAACCAACCACGGTCGTATCCTTGACGTTGATGCTAAAAAAGGTCAGTACGTTAGACTTCTTTCAAATGGCAACACAGCCAATGAAATGAATCATTACGTTGAAATCGAAGTTTACGGCACTNNCTAAGTTANTATATNATATAATATTTTNAAAAAAGGATCGCAGTTNAACTGNGGTCCTTTTTTATTCTGCCGACTTNANTAATAATCCTTGTAGTTTATTNGGATCAGAAGTTGGTAACTCNCAATGCTTTCCTTTGCATAAGAATGCTGCAACGTCTCCTTTATCTCCACCTGCTAGAGACTTAGCAAACTCTTCTATAGGGCCATTTGTACCTANAATNACTTTATGTGGCTGATAAACAGAATGAGCTGCTCTGAGTAATTCCTTAGCCTTACTGGAATCGACTGATCCAGCAATTACTACNCGGTTAGGCTCTCTAGAAGCAAAGTCTGCNGCACTCACCATGTAGGGAACAGCAACTGCCATTGACTTCATTCTACCAGAAAAATAACCCAATGTTTTATCTGCAGTTTGCCTATACGACTCCTTACCTGTTATGGCAGCNAACTTAAGTAATGCTAATACTGCAACAGAGTTACCAGATGGCTCAGCACCGTCATAATCTTCCTTCAATCTGATAATCAAATCCTTAGTGCCTGTGCTCTGATAAAAACCTCCTGCCTCAGGATCATAAAATGCTTCAATCATTCGATCTGCAATNTCAATAGCAAAGCTGAGATATTCACTTTTTAAAGATGCTCCATAAAGCTCAACAATGCCACTTAGCAGGTAAGCATGTGTATCAAATATTTGAGCATCATCCCGAGATCCATCTCTCCATCGATGATACAATCTTTTATTTTTGTCATCCCATAAATTATCTTTTAAGAANGACAAATTTTTCTCAGCAGCATCAAGATAGGATTCATCGCCTAGAACTACTGAGGCTCTAGCTATGGCCCCTAGCATTAAACCGTTCCAAGAAGTAAGTATCTTATCATCAAGACCCGGACGAACCCTTGTAGACCTTACATTAAACATTTTTTTCTTGGCTGTTTCGAGTAGAATCATCTCTGANAAACTCAAATCGTCATCAACAACACTAAGAACATTCTGATTTTTTATCGGGTCAGGATCACTATGGTCTTCGAAGTTTCCAGAACGGGTGATCCCATAGTACTTAATGATAACACCCATCTCTTTTTCAGAGAGCAATTTCTCTAGCTCCTCTTTATTCCAACAGTAAAACTTTCCCTCTTTTCCCTCACTGTCAGCATCTTCTGCAGAAAAGAAACCACCCTCAGGGTGAGTCATATCTCTGAGAACATAACGTAAGATGTCTCTGACGACGTTGGCGTGAAATTCTTCACCACTTACAAGATACGCATCAAGGTAAAGATTTATAAGTTGTGCGTTATCATAAAGCATTTTCTCAAAATGCGGAACCAACCACTTTTCATCCACTGAATAACGGCAAAANCCACCACCTAACTGGTCATACATTCCTCCCTCTGCCATTTTCTTACAAGTTAAAGAAACCTGATCTATCGCATCCTTATCTTTNAANCTAGTTCCCATTTGGAGTAGGAAAATTGGCTGACTAGGNCTAGGGAATTTAGGAGCTTGTCCCCAACCACCATAAGCCGAATCATACTCNCTCTTAAGTTGAGTAAGTGCTTTCTTAAAATCTTCTTCTTCTACAACTCCGCCCTCACCCTTACCTTCGTTTGCGAATTCTCCAAGCTTGTCGGCAATATTGTTCGCATCTTGAATAACTCCCTCTCTCTTCTCTTCCCATACTTTTGCAATGTTCTTACATAAGTCTGGCCAGCTTGCCCGACCAGGAGCTGCCTTAGGAGGAAAATAAGTGCCTCCGAAAAAAGGCTTTAAATCAGGTGTTAGAAATACATTTAATGGCCAGCCACCACCACCAACAAGAGCCTGGACTGCTGTCATGTAAATTTTATCAACATCAGGCCTTTCTTCCCTGTCCAGTTTTACACAAACAAAATTTTCATTCATTATCTTGGCGATTTCCTCATTTTCAAAGGATTCTCTTTCCATGACATGACACCAGTGGCAGGTCGAATAACCAACACTAAGAAGTATCGGCTTCTGAATCTTTTTCGCTAACGCAAAGGCTTCTTCTCCCCATGGGTACCAATCGACAGGATTATGGGCATGTTGAAGTAAGTATGGTGATTTCTCGTTAATGAGCCGGTTAGTGAATTTATGCTCTTTTTTTTCTTTGCTCACTTTAGAATCTTTAGATTTTTCTTCCGCCGCAGTTTTTTGAATTAGATTAAAATTCAAAATGCCCATGGCCAAAACAACAATATAGCTGAGTTTCATAAGGGTTAATAATAACTCAGCATTGAAATGCGGCAAGTAGACATAGAAAGTTCAATAATTTACGCGGTATTCTATTAGATTTGGATAGTTTGACAGATTCATATCAATCTATCATTATTGGATATGCTTTATAAAAAGATTCTACAGTGGCTCTTCCTTTCATCCATTTTATCTTCAGCACTTTTATCTGCGGAAAAGGTCAATAAAGAGGATCAACCTGCTGATATTGATTTTATCAGGTTTAATGAGACTGAATTTAAAGCGGCTCTAGAAACCGCTTCTGCTAAGTACATTAATGATGATGGTGTCGAAGTGGAACTTATTGGAGCAGTTCATATCGCTGATAAAGAATATTATCAGGACCTAAATACACAATTCGAAAAGTATGACTCTCTTCTCTATGAGATGGTTGGTGGAGACCCTGATAAACCTCTTACGAAAGAGGACCTTGCAGCGAACAAAAAAAACCCAATGCGTTTTTTCCAGTTACTCATTGGAGGAATGATGAAACTTGATTTTCAACTCGACCACATTGATTACACAGCAAAAAACTTTATTCATGCTGATATGACTATGGAGACTTTTCAAAAAAGGCAAAAGGCAAAAGGGGAAAACTTATTTTCATTAATCGAGAAATCAATTGAGGCGCAAGAAAATGCTCAAAGCCAAAACAAGAAACAATTCAACTTTGCCTCAATGTTTAAGTTGCTTAATGATGAGGGCGGACCAAACGGTATGAAACTCGCACTAGGAAGGCAATTCCATGAAATCGAATCAATGATCGGCGGCATGGAGGGACCTGATGGCTCGGTGATCGTAGCAGAAAGAAACGTGACAGCTCTTAAAGTAATGGAAAAAGAAATTAAAAAAGGGAAAAAAAATCTAGGTATTTTTTATGGTGCTGCCCACCTCCCTGATTTTGATAAAAGGCTTATTGAAGAATATGGTTTCAAAAGAACGGAAAAAACTTGGAACCCAGCATGGAAAATCCAAAAGGCTGCAGCAAAAAAAGCTTTAAAGGAATCCATATAAATCCCATCTAAATGTCATATTAAAATCGCTTCAGATAACTGCTGAAGTGGGAAAATCATCAAGATGAGAAAGCCTCTCAAACTTCTCCTTCTGTTCATCTCCTTGCAATTTTTAAAGGCAGATGAATTTAACGAATTCGGACTTTATTCTGACAAGTCAAAAAAGCCCAATGAAACTTCTCCAGTTATCACTAACCTTCCTCTTAAAATAAAAAAAGGGGCAAGAATAGCATATGTTGGTAATACTTTATTAGATAGATCTCAGCACTTTGGTCACTTTGAATCTTTTCTTCAGAGGTATTTACCTACCCATAATTTAGTCATCAGAAATTTTTCGTGGTCCGCAGATGAGGTCGATATTCAGCCAAGACCAGACAATTTTGCATCAACTGACCAACATTTATTAAATCACAAAACCGATATCATTTTTGCCGCATTCGGTTTCAATGAATCTTTTGCAGGAAAAGAAAAAATCCCTGATTTTAAATCGCGACTCAAAAAATACATACAGCATACAAAAACCCGCTCATATAATGGTAAAAAAGGTCCAAAAATTATTTTAATTTCTCCTACCCCTAATCAAAACTTAGAGAACACCCCCGCCGCTGACTTTAATAATGAAAGACTCTTACTCTACACTTCTGCGATGCGTGAAGTGGCAAAATCTGAACAAATAGGATTCGTTGATGTCTTTTCCACTGTTTATCCCAATGAATCAACAATTAACGGAGTTCATTTAAATGAGGAAGGGTACCGTGCATTTGGTAGCGCTTTATTTAAAGGAATCTTTAATGAAAGCCCTGAACCAATAAACGAGGAGCTCAGGCTTGCAGTCGTTGAAAAGAATAAACAATTTTTCCGCCGTTACCGTCCATTAAATACTTTCTACTATACTGGTGGAAGGAAAGGCAGATACGGATATCTAGATTTTTTACCGGCAATGAAAAACTTCGAGATCATGGCCAATAATAGAGACCAATCGATATGGTCAATTGCTCAAGGCAAAGAAACCAAACTCAAAATTGATGATTCTAATGTTCCAGATCTTCCTGAAACGAGTCAGAGCCGGGGTGGCAATAAATGGATGAGTGCTGAAGATGAACTAAAGTCATTTACAATTGATCCCAGATTTGAAGTCAACTGCTTTGCTTCTGAGGAGGATTTTCCGGATATTGCATGTCCTATCCAGATAAGATGGGATTCAAAAGGTAGACTATGGGTAGCATGCTCTACGACATATCCTCACATTTATCCTGGTCAAGAGCCTAATGATAAGATCGTGATTCTTGAGGACACTAATGGTGATGGTAAAGCTGATAAATCTAACGTTTGGGCAGATGACCTTCACATTCCTCTCAGCTTTGAATTTGGGAATGGTGGCGTTTATGTTTCTGAGGAACCCGATTTCACTTTTCTGAAAGACACTAACGGCGATGGGAAAGCGGATTTTCGATCAAGAGTACTCACTGGTTTTGGCTGTGAGGATTCGCATCATGCTCTTCATGATTTCGTCTGGACCCCTGACGGCAAACTTCTTTTTAGAGATTCGATTTTTCTAAACTCACAAATTGAAACTCCTTACGGACCAATAAGAGTAAAAAATTCTGGGTGGTTCTTATTTGAACCTAAAACTCAAAAACTTCAAACCTTTGGAAGTTATCCTAATACTAATCCATGGGGCGTTACTTTTGACAAGTGGGGGCATCATGTTGCCAGTCACCCAATTTTCGCATCAACTTTTCATGCAACTAATCCCCCCTACCCAACCCAGCATCCAAGACCAAGTGGNATACAAGCTTATTCAGGGACTTGTGGCCAAGAATTCATTGACTGGGACACTTTCCCCAAAGAGATGCAGGGAGGNTTTGTAAAAGCNAGATACAAACCAACAAACCGAATAGAGTTCCATCGATGGATNAATGCTGGAGATCATATGCAAGAAAANTACGANTCTGATATTATCTTCTCTAAAAACCTAAGCTTNATACCCGTTGATATACGTTTTGGNCCCAAAGGAGCTTTGTATGTTTGCGATTGGTATAACCCCATTAAGGGNCATGCTCAATATTCATTGAGAGATGAAAGAAGAGACAAATCCTCTGGTCGNATTTGGAGAATTACNGCAAAAGATAAAAAACTTAAAACTCNTGNTAAGATAGATGGNTCNNCGATNNCAGAACTACTGAACAATCTAAAAAGAAAAGAATATCGAATCCGATATTGGACTAAACAGGAAATTAGAAAACATTCTAAAGAGGATGTCTCTAAAGAACTTGATCTATGGTTAAAAACCTTAGATGAAAATGCTCCTAATTATCGTCATCACCAATTAGAAGCTCTTTGGGTATATTCCAATATTGGCATACATAATGAGAAACTTTTGGTTGATCTTATTAATTGTGAAGTACCTGAAGCGCGAGCAGCCGCAGCTAGACAAATTCGGCATTGGCCCAAGGATATGATAAATTCTGCAGAGAGACTAATCTCTAAATCCTCAAAGGATCCAGATGACATCGTCAAGTTAGAAACAGCGCTTACATGCTCATGGCTAGGAACTCAGAAATCTTTCAACACCCTTATTGAGTTAAGTGAAAATGATATGGGAAAACATCTTAACTATGCTGTCACTACCGCTTTGGGTTCAGAATCAATCAAAATGCACTGGAGCAAAGATAACAAAGTTGTTCAGAATATTCTAACTAAGGCTAAAAAGAGAAATCAGCTTAATGCAGGTAAGACTACACGTAATGCAACTGAAGCAAACTTCGACAAACAAAAAGAACTCAAGACAGTCAACATTAAGTGCGTCCCAGAAAAAATGATTTATGACATAACTGAATTTACAGTTAAAAGAAATCAGCCCGTGAAATTGATCTTAAGCAATCCTGATTTAACCATGCATAATCTGGTTATCGTGAAACCAGGAGCTTTAGAGAAAGTTGGCAAAGCTGGAAATGAAATGGCCAAAGATAAAAACGGGCTGAAGAAAAATTATATACCAAATTTGAGTGAAGTTCTATGGTCTACCCCTCAACTCAAACAAAACACCAGCCACACAATTCGCTTCAAAGCACCTAAAAAATCAGGAGAATACCCCTACGTTTGTACTTTTCCTGGCCACTGGGTCATCATGAAAGGCCTTATGAAGGTAAAGTAAATTAACTCTATTTTTTGTAAACATTCATCAATTTTTAAATAAGGATCCTTGAGCATAGAAGATTTATCTGAAAGAATAACACAATGAAAAAACTCAACCTTCTCGTATTAGCTATTATCACAACTTTGCTACAGTTTAGCGTTAAAGCTGAAAGGTTAGTACTTGTTGGCGCTTCATATGGTAATAACATTCTTGCCATTTGTAATAAGGATGGCGATCCAATCTGGCAATTTAAGACAGAGGGTCCAAAAAGAGGTCATACTGGACACCATGACGTTCATTTACTTTCTAATGGAAATATTCTTTTCCATGACACTTGGACCTCAGTTAAAGAAATCACACTTGATAAGAAAATAGTGTGGGAATACGACTGCGCAAAGAGTAACGGAAACGAAGGAAAAAGAGTTGATGTCCATGCTTTTTCAAGATTGAAAAATGGAAATACCGTTATCGTAGAGAGTGGTGTCGGTAGAGTTATTGAGGTCGACAGCAAAGGGAAATTAATTCACCAATTCCCACTAAAAAAAGGTGGCACTCAATCAACTCGATGGGTGCGACAAACACCTCAAAACACTTGGCTTGTTTGTTCAGAGAATCCAGGTGTCGTCACTGAATATGACAATGATGGAAATATTGTTTGGGACTACCTTATTAAAACTAGAGTCTATGGTGCTATTAGATTAAAGAATGGAAATACCTTAATCGCCTCCGGAAGTGGAAACAGTATCGTTGAAGTTAATCCAGAGAAGGAAGTTGTTTGGGAAGTAAAAGGTCAGGTGCCTGGAACTGATATACAACTAAAATGGATGACTTGCCTTCAAGAGGAATCCAACGGCAACTATATCGTTGGAAATTGCCATGCTGGTCCTGATAATCCTCAGATATTTGAGATTAATAAAGACAAGAAAGTCGTCTGGCAATTTAATGAATATGAGCTCGTTGGTAACGGGCTAGCTTGCTGGCAGGTACTAAATGATGCTCAGTCAAAATTGGTAAGAGAAAAACTAAAAAAATAGGGATCAAAAACCTAACAATAGTTTTTTTAGAATTAACCATAATTCATGGCATAGATCATGCTAATGTTAGTGTTATTACTAACACTCATACATTTGATCATCAAGATTAAGCATCTTACAGCCTGAAAAGTGATTGATCTTATGTAAAGATGCGTAACAATCACATGAAAACATCATTACTTTCTTTTATTTTACTAATTTTATTCATTATCTCCTCTCAAATAAAAGCTAAGGAAAGCATTAATTTTGTCCCTGTAGGTTCTGAGTGGAGTTACTCCGATAGTGGAATAGACTTAGGAAAAGAATGGATTGAACCTGACTTTGATGATTCAGAATGGAAAAAAGGTAAGACTGTAATTGGATTTGGTAACAACAATATTGTAACAACCGCGGAAAGAGGAGATACAGATTCTCGAAATATAACTTTTTACTTTCGAAAGGAATTCAACTTTTCTGAAACCATAACCGACTCATTTTCAAAAATTGGAAAAAGACTAAGTCTGCAATTGGGTATTCTAAGAGATGATGGAGCCATCATATATTTAAACGGACAAGAAATAGCTAGGGATAACATGCCTGACGGAGAGATTAATTGGAACACGCTGGCTTCATCATCAGTTGTTGGAACTAGCGAATCAACTTATTATGAAAAAAGCATTGATTCGAACATTAAACTAAAACCTGGAAAAAATGTTATTGCTGTTGAAGTTCATCAAATCAGTCCTGGTAGTGGAGACTTAGGTTTTGATTTACATCTGGATGCTGTAATTGAAGAAAGGATAAGTGGCTTCACGATTGAAAATATAACATCTAGGCACAAGGGCTCAGCAATAGATTTGAATGACTATTTTCTCGTTATAGGAGCCCCACATTCACCTATAAATGACTTAACTGTTAATTATGCGGATGGCACTAGTTACGATACATGGGAATTGGGCACCGGAGAAGTTCAAGTATATAAAAGATTAAATTCCTTTTGGGTCAAGCATAGTACTATCAAGTCATCCAATCCTGATAGAAATGATTTTTTTGGACATTCTGTAGCAATCTATAATAACACGATTGTTGTCGGGGCTCCTTATGAAGATG
>PAHQ01000086.1 GCA_002705125.1 Verrucomicrobiales bacterium
ATCCTCTAATAAAGTAACAAGCTCATTATTAAATTTTTCTGCCTTTTCTGTATCCCGATTTGAAAAAAAATTGTATCCCAGAAGGGCAATGACAATAATTGCACCGACTATTGATTTGAGACTATTTTTTGATTCGCTGCCAGAATCTTCAGGATTGTACTTGCTCTTGGTGTAATTGATTTGTGGTTGAGCCTTAGCAACACTCGAAACTGATTGAACCGTTGTCGTGGCTTTATGAGGATTCTTTAAAAACTCACTTAAAGGCACCCATTCCATTCCGTTATGAACATAGTCATTTGGCAGAAGGCTACCTTCACTAACATATTGGCTGAGCTCCTCTATTGTATAAGGGCCATATTCCTGATCGTCTCGACTGACTTTAAATTGCATTTATGATTTTTAAATTAATTGATATGAGCATAGCTCCCCGATGAACACTAACCTATTATAAAATTCGACTAAGATTATAATTAGGTATAAATTTCTTATAGTGAAAAACAAATCAAGTGGAGTGTAGCGGAATCGAACCGCTGACCTCTTCAATGCCATTGAAGCGCTCTACCAACTGAGCTAACACCCCTTTACACTTAAGCTATTGCCTTGAATGAGAAGTAGTGAGGGTTGAGATAATAAATCACTCGAAGATTCACCGCAAGNTAATTTAGCATCAACTAATCCAAAAATTTTACTTGGTTCTTGCTCTCAAATGAACGCGTGAAACCTCACCCATATAATGCGGCATGGAGTGATCAATGGCTGATTTTTTAATATTTTNGAGAGACCTCTTCACATCTCCCTTAGCCTCATAATAAAGACCTAANTACAAGTAAGCATAGCATAACCGATTACGTAATTCGTCAGGTGAAGGATCACCAGCATTAGCCGCATCAAGAACATCCTTAGGTTCAAGNTTACCTGCAAAAAGCTTCTGCACCTGAGCCATCGGGACACGACCATCTCCCTTGATATCAATGAGACTCTTTCTGGCCACTTCAAAACCTTTAATTTTATTAACACATAAGAAATGCCAGACCGAGTTCTCGACATCATTAGAATTCACATCCTGATGAATCTCGAACTGCTTGACTCCTTTTTCATATTCACCAGCATAATAGTAAGCGAGNCCTCTTTGCCAATGGTGCGGTTCACGGGCAGGATTATTCTTAAGGTAAACATCAAAATCAGCAATAGCTCCCTTCATATCACCATGAAAAAACCGTGTGACTCCTCGCCTCTGTCGTAATTGATCAACGCCAGGGAGAGCTTCTACAAGTTTATCAATATCGATGAGCGCTTTTCCAAAGTTGCCTTTTCTTTCATACATATCCGCCCGAGCAAGTAGCGCCTCTTTGCTATCAGGATCCAGAGCTAGGGCCTCAGTGATGGCATCCTCNGTACCGCCATGGTTTCCNGCATCAAGTAGCCCAAATTGGACTTTCTTTAAAACTTTCTGAGAATCANCTTTGGCTTGATTATCGTACTTAGNGCTAAGAAGAGCACATCTTTTTCTAAGTTCCTCAAGCTTTTCTTTNTGAGCAGGGTCNTTGACCAAATTCTTTAGCTCCATTGGATCTGATGTAAGGTCATGAAGAAACTCATAAGGTGGATCTTGCTCATAATAACGAGCATATTTGTAACGCTCCCCGCGGACCCCNTCCCACTTAGGAATGGATCTATTATTCATCCTGTGCTCACAGAAAAAGTCTCCAGGGGCCTTCGCCTCTGGACTTCCCTCGAGAGAAGCTGTTAAGGATCGACCTTGATAACCTTGAGGCATACGCGCACCCGCGAGAGCTACTATCGTAGGAGCAATATCAACGTTTAATGCGATCCCCTTCTCTATCTTACCTCGAGCCTCTTTCTTAGCTCTCGGATCGAAAATAATAAGNGGCACCCTCTGTGACTCCTCATAATGAGACCACTTACCAGCAAAGCCTCGAGANGCAGCGTAGTATCCATTATCAGCCATATAAATTATTACCGTATTATCTGCCATACCTTGAGAATCGAGCTCTTTAATGACTCGGCCAATCGCATGATCAATACCGCTAATCATACGAAGATAATTTCTCATGTTGTTCTGATACTTTTCCTCCGTATCCCATCTCCAGAAATAGCGATCACGGTTCATCGATTTTCGAAGAAATTCAGGCTGAGACTCAAAGACTTTTGGATCTGACAATTTAGGCTGCGGCATTTTTACACCCTCGTAAAGAGANCCGACAACTTTAGGGTACGGGAAATGATTTTTCTTATCTCCGTCTTCGGCGTGAGANGCNTTGAAGCTAACGCTGAGGCAAAATGGCTCAGCTTCTTTTTTGGCTTGTGCAATAAAGTCAATCGCTCTGTCGGCGGCTACCTGAGTCTCNTGTCTCAAAGANCCATCCTTCTGCTTGTGAAAGTAGGGGCTACGATTAAGNGGGACGAAACTATCAAACATNGCTTCCTTAGCACCTTTGCGAATTTTGATACCAAACTTGCCAATGAAGCCAGTCAAGTATCCTTCTTTTTTAAGTAAAGCGGGATAGCTCTGACTAGTATGAATATTGGCAATGGGTGGAGTGCCAAAAGTAAAACGGTGCGTTCTCTCATAGAGCCCAGTCAAAAGTGTTGCTCGGCTCGCGGCACATATCGAAGTGCTCACAAAAGCATTATCAAAAAGCCTCCCGTCANCTGCAAGCTTATCAATATTTGGAGTTTTGACGATGGGNTGACCCGTACAACCAAGGAAGTCATTTCTCTGATCATCAGTCAGAAAAAATATAATATTAGGCCGATTATCCTTAAAAGCTTTTACCGATTCTTCGTCAGCAATAAGAAAATTCTGGCCGACGAGCAGAGAGAGAGCAAAAAATATCCTGAAATGCATCCCTTACTTTAAATAGGTTATCTCAATTTGACCAGCAAAGAGCACATTGAACTTGACCCATAACTTAGTAATATTAAGAATTATGACCATTATGAAGTACAGTTCCCTATCTATTCTTCCACTCATCTTAATATTATCAGCCCAAGCAAAAGACTGGCCTCAATATCATGGAATAAATTCTAACCGAACGACTGAGGAAAAGATTCCAAACACTGACTGGGACAGTAAGGAACCTAAGAAATTATGGTCAGCAATGACTCCAACCGGATTCAGCTCAATGATTCTTGCCGATGGAGCCGCTTACACCAACATCAGTGAAGAAATTGACGGTATACCTAGTGAGGTCTGTATTTCTTTCGATGCCAATACAGGTGAAACTNGATGGAAAGCTAATCTTGATTTATGGCGAGTCGATAATGGAGGCGGAAATGCTGGAACTAGAGACAACAAAGGAGGTGATGGACCAAGAACGACTCCGTCTTACTCTGATGGTAAAGTGTATGCTTACACGAGTGACATGAGATTAATTTGCCTATCTGCAGAAGACGGCGAGGAGGTTTGGTCAGTTGAAGTTATTAAATCTCACAAGGGTCGAAACATTAGATGGGAAAATGCCGCGGCTCCATTAATCGAAGGGGACCTTGTCATTGTTCAAGGAGGTGGACCAGGGCAATCATTTCTGGCCTTTGATAAATCCAATGGGAAAATCAAATGGAAGTCAGGAGACTATTTGATGACGCACGCAACGCCAATCGCATCAGACATCAACCAACAAAGACAAATCCTATTTTTTACCCAAAAGGGAATTGTATCAATTAATCCAAAGAATGGAAAAGAACTGTGGATGCATAAATTTCCTTATAAAGTTTCAACAGCAGCGTCGGCCGTCGTCGAGGACAACATTGTTTACTTTGCCGCAGGTTATGGAGTCGGTTCGACTGCCATTGAAATTGCCGACGATAATAGCACCGAGGAGCTCTGGTTCTTAGAAGGCAACGAACCTGTCACCAATCACTGGAGCACTCCGCTTGTCAAAGATGGCTACCTTTATGGAATGTTCGGATTCAAAGAATATGGTGATGGCCCCCTAAAGTGTGTAGAACTTAAAACCGGAAAAGTCATGTGGGAAAAATCTGGATATGGACCAGCTGGCGTTTGTCTTTCAGGTGATGTTCTGGTCTGCTTAGGTGACAGAGGACAAGTTTCCTTAGTTGAAGCTACCCCAAAAGAGTACAATGAATTATCTAGGATGGACCGAGTCGTTAAAGGTAAGTGCTGGTCGTCTCCAATCTTTGCTGATGGTAAGATTCTAATTAGAAGCACAGAAGAAGCTGCCTGCCTTAATCTTAAATAAATTAAGATTTTCGGCTAATCATAGGGATCATGCTTATGATCATTAACCCGAGGCATGCCCACGAAGCTATAGCAAAAGAATAAACCGAGGCGAGAACTCCACACAGCGGGTAACTCAAACCCCATCCCGCGTGACTCAAAGCGAACTGAGCGGCATAGACATGAGGGCGCTCATCTTCATTGCTATTCTCAGCCAAAAGATTATTAGAAATAATTCCAAAGACTCCCTGACCAGCTCCAGAAATCAACCAAGCAACCAATAGCACTGCATAAGACTTAAAGAGTGCAGCAGTAACTAAGATGATTAAAAAAGCGGGAAGAATTAGCTTACTCCAAATTTTTTGCGTACCTAAATTACAGCGCACGAAATAAAGTGATGCAAACATGGCACCTATACCCATTACGGCCATAGCGACCGGATAAAAGGCTTCCTGCATTTGAAGTTCATTCTTCACATATCCGGCAGTCGTTACTATTGCTAGACCTCCAACAATACTAACCTGAAGAGATAACATTAAAGATCTTCTCAACTGAGGCACTGCAAACATCCGCCGAATTCCAAAAAACACGTCCGTTCTTTGTTTTTCTTTTTTTCTACCCGTCGAAGAAAAAGGAACGATCGCTATCAAAATCGCACTCAAAATAAAACTCGCAGCATCAACGCCAAAGCCAAACTCAAACCCAAAAGAAAAAATCAGAAGCCCACCTAGAAGCATTCCAAAAATATCCGAAACGTTGTAGGCTATTGTGCTGTAAGAGAGGGCCCGAGGATAAAGTTTTTCACCAACGATTCCAGGAATAACAGATTTATAAATGGGGGTAAAAAACGCAGAACTTAAATGCAAAATAAAAGCTAAAATATAAAGCTGCCATTCCTCAGTAACAAAGAAGAGCATGATCATCACGAGAGCACGTACCATGTCCGTAACAATCATCTGAAATTTTCTGCCTATCCTCTCAGACAAAGAACCTGCCAGCGGCCCAAGAAAAAGGAAAACTACAATTCGGATAGTCAGAGTATATCCAAGTACTCTTGGACCCGATCCTTCTGATAACTTTTCTGCCAAGAGAGCAATCGCTGAGGTGCCTATTGCCGTACCAATCAAGCTGGCAGCATGGGCCCAAAACAATGAAACGAATCGACGATTCTTCCATAAGTTTTCTTTTTCCTCTTCCCCGGCCATCGATTAAAAATTAAGAGACAAAGGTTAGCGCAATTCAAATTCAACCCTACGACCACTCTCGTAAGTTCTTCCTTGAACAACTTTATCAGTTTCACCCTTCTCGACGATTTCAAGGAGCAGAGTATTAATACCTAATTCAATTAGGTATTTCCGTACTGACTCGCAACGCTTTCTACTGAGCTTTCGATTATAATCCGCATTACCGTAAGGGTCGGTGTGTCCAAGAAGAGCAAGACTAGAGCCAGGAACCTTCAGGAAAGCCTCGGCCAGCCCATCAAGCTTAGTCTTATCTTTGGAACCTAAACTATAGCTCTCGGTTGAAAAATAAATGACTGTATCAGTCACTAACTCCTCCAGAGCCATAATATCTTCATCCGAAGGGGCTGTCGGCTCAGCCACCGTGATTTGAATGACTCTTTTGTAGGTATCAAGAGGAAAAGAATTCTCAACTATAGCCTGTAAAACATCTCCTGATTCAGGGCTTGAAACTTCCGCCTCAAGTGCAACCTCATCACCATGAATAGATAAAGCCCCCCACTGAACAGATGATAAAAACGGGCTAACAAGCCTAGACATATCACCAATCCATGGAGCTTCTTCAACATTATCTTTGACTTCAATCTTCTCATTTATTTCATCTTCTTCTTTAAAACTTGATCCAGCCACTTTGATAAATTGATCATAAATTTCCTGACGAGGTAATAACCCTGCAATCTTAAAGCCTCCTTCCTCGGAAAGAGACATCGTGAGGTTAGCTTTATCTGGAGGAACGAAAACCACTAATTCATTGACCAATTTAAAAGAACCTTTCTTTCCATTAAAGGACTGAGAGGCTAAAGCCTGAATAGAATTTTTCTTTTCATCTCCTAGAACAGTTCCCGAGAACTCAACCGATTCAGATGAGACATTTAGTTGGAGATTGTTAACCTCTGCAACGAGAGCAGGAATAATTCTAACAACTGAATTGCTCCACTCCGCATTCTTGACATGTTCACCTACTTGAACTTCATCTTGTAAATCAAGTTTCTCATTGGTTTGTTTTATCAGATCAATGATTCGATTTTTGAGAGAATCGTCGGACAACAGACCAGAAACAATTAATTCCTCTCCATCATTCATGGAAATACTAAATTCAGGATTATCCGTCGGCGTAAGAATAACAACACCATCGATAATTCCATCAACTTCTTCAGCGAGATGAGATTTTGCATACGCCAGAGCCTTATCACGGCGTTCCTTAGAAAAGGTTTCGGCAATTAATTTGAATTTCTTATCTGAAAGCTCAACACCAGTTACTTCAGGTAAAATTTGAAGAATCTCAGATAATAAAGGTCCAATTTTTTTTACTGGAAGAGAATCTGCAGTGCCTGAGTCTTTCTTTAACTCTATTGATAAATGCCGTTTGTTATTATTGCCAAGCGTTTTACCCAGAACGTCTTGGAGCTCTAGAGCATCTGGACCATCATTGATTATACCTTTAATATTCCATATTAAGTTATTAGGTTCTCCCGACTTCTCTATTTTCAGCTCTGGCAAGGCTAGTCTTAGAAGGTTCAATTCATCGCTTACCTTACGAACACCGCTTACAGACCCAATAGCGTCGATGATATTCTCTCGATCGATCTCGTCGTAAATAGTTCCACTCACAGTGCAGTCACGGCCACTAAAGACATACTCAAGGTCTTCGCAAGACTCTTCAAAAAAAACCAACTCTTTTTGAACCTTTTGCTTCAAGCTGACCTCAACCTTAGACCCTACGAAGGATACTGATGCCCAAAAAAGAACGCCATAAGATATCAATCCAATCAGAAAGATTTTAAGGCTAGTTTTCATGTCTTAGGTTGAGGGAAGGCTCTTCAAGTAATCAAAAAACCATAATTAAAATTATATCCACCAAAAAAACATGGTCACGCTGAATCGTATCAAAAAGACAAAAAATCTTTATCCTCTAAAAATAGTATGAAGTAGAAATGAAAATGATAGATTTAGCTGAGCCATTCTAGGACACCGTCGACCATTTTTTTCATATGCTCAGGTTCACTAAAAACGTGATCTGCTCCATCAATAATCAATTTACTCCTCTGTTCGCCGGCTTTTTCATAGATTTCATTAGTGTCATCTATTAGAACGACGTCATCTTCAGTTCCATGAACTAACAACCAAGGAACTTTTATTAATTCACCTTTTCCGAGAAGAGTATTAATTCCGACTAGGTCATCCATAAATGACTGAGATAAGGGGCAATCCTCATCATCCCACATTAAACCCTCATCCGGCGTCACTTCCCCAAATTCAGTTTCTGCAAACTTCTTTGTATTTACCATACCTGCTAAAGAAACGAGACCAAGGATTCTATCATCCTCAGAAGCTACCGAAACACCAACAGCGCCACCCATACTATGGCCAGCATAAATCACTTTTTTACCTAATTTTTCAACAAAATCTATAACTGCGGTAAGATCCGATAATTCCTTAGTGATATTGGAATCCAAAAAAGTTCCCTCCGAATCCCCATTACCTGAGAATGAAAACCTCAAAGCTGAAATGCCAGCACCAGCCAAACCTTCAGCAAGAGCCAATACTAATGGTCGATCTTTATTNCCGGTTACGCCATGACCTATAACTACAACCTNCTCACTACCAACNTNATGGAAGGTATAATCAATTATTTCGCCCGCTTTATTTCGAATTTCTGTACTCATAAGACAATCCTTAACAGAAATCAGTCATAAGTTCCAGCACAGGCTCACAATTTTGAGTAATGAAATTTGACTACCTTTTTTTTCTCTGAACCTTACGCCTCGGCCTCAAAGGCCGGACATGCTTTCTCTTCTCTCCCAACTCTCTTCTCCTAGAAGAATCACTGACCTCCTTCTTTTGTTTTTTATAACTGGCTAACCTGTCATCACTAATTTTGCCTTCAGCAAGAGCAACGGCCACTTCACAACCCGGTTCCCCCGAGTGACTGCAATCCCTAAAACGACAAGACTCAGAAATCTCTATGATTTCTTTGAAAGTTTCCCCGATAGCCGATTCCTCCGACCACAATTGAACGTCCCTGAGTCCAGGCGTATCAATGACAACTCCCCCACAATTTAAAACTAAAAGCTCAGACCAAGTCGTCGTATGGCGACCACGAAGATCCACTTCCCTGACCTCTCCTGTTTTCATCAAAGTCTCCCCTGCCATTTGATTAATGATTGTTGATTTTCCAATTCCTGAAGGGCCGAGCATGACGATTGTACTTCCTTCGGACAGGTATTGGCGCAAAGGTTCNACTCCCTTATCCTCCAAAGCATTGATTGCATAGATCGGGGCATCAGCGGCAACCGACTTGGCTTCATTAATCTTCTCATCAATATCATCACAAAGATCAATTTTATTAAGAATAATAACAGGCTTCGCACCACTCTGCCGCGTCAGAGTAAGATAACGCTCAAGACGTCTCTTATTAAACCCACGAGAACCATCTAATGCCGAAACTATTAAGGCGACGTTAACATTACAGGCAACGACTTGCTGAAACGACTTTGACTCAGTACCTGATGCCGATACTCCCTGCCNNGAAAAAACAGTTTCACGGGGCAATAACTCTCTAATTTCTGCCTCTAGACCATCAGGGCTAATTCTTACAGCAACCCAGTCACCGACTGCAGGATAATCAGAAGATTCATTAGCTCGGTGCCTAAATGAACCTGAGACCCTAGCTACAAACTTTCCCTCAGCACAAAAAATATGATAAACATGTTTACTATTTCTACTTATGCGAGCAGGAACTAAGCCCGCTTCCAAAGCTTTTGATTCAAAACCTTGTCTGAAAAAATCAGACCAGCCTAAAGATTCGAGGGTCATTGAAGTATTATTAGTAACATTTTAATATTACAATAAACATCAAACTCAATAGACGAGCTAGCACATTTGAATTTAAATAAAGCTCCCATTAAATTATCAGTATTGATCTGTTTGACCAAGGCCTACTCTAAAACGAGAGTCCAACCATAATGACGTTAGTTTATATAATCAGGCATGGCGAGACCGATTGGAACCTCAAAGGAATTCATCAAGGCCATCAAGACAGTAACCTGACAGCCAAAGGACAAGAACAAGCTGACTGCCTTGGGCAAAGATTTAAGGATGCCGGCCTAATATTTGATCATATTTATTCTTCAGACCTTGGCAGAGCCAATGANACAGTAAAAAGGATTTGTACCCCAACTGGTCAAGAAGGTCTCATCAAAACGACCGANAGTTTAAGAGAAAGGGCACTCGGAGTCCTCGAGGGGTTAACTTATAAAGAAATTGAGGCAAATTTGCCCGAAGATTACAAACAACACACTTCTGGAAATCCCGATTATAAACCAGAAGGAGGAGAAAGCTGGAAGGATACTNGTNATAGAGCAGGCAAAGCCCTTGAAGAAATTGCACANAAACATGATGGNCAGAAGGTCCTTTGTGTNACGCACGGAGGAATCGTCTCTATGGCTTTGCGGTTGTGTCTAAATATTCCATTAAACGAAAAGAGAAGGTTTGGCATTCCTAATACGGGTATTAACATTTTTGAATATCATCCTGAANAGGGTTGGAGGCTTAGAACTTGGGGGGACATTTCTCACTTCAGTGATGGTAGAGTTCTTGACGAAATGCTTTAGTAAATAATAAAGATAAATAAGATGTCACAACAAACCGACTGGCTAAAATTTTCTAATCAACTACTACGATACTCTGACCCTGATCTTTGGCTTGATACAAGCCTCATGGAATTACCCGATAATCTGCTAGAATTACAGGAGGGCCTCATAAAAAAATCATTAGAAGAAATGGTAGCCATCGAGGCTGGAGAAAAGGTCAATAGTGATGAAGATCAGGATTCAGGAGGAAGATGTGTTGGACATTATTGGTTAAGAAATCCAGAACTAGCCCCAAANGAAATTGGTATTACAGTCCAAAGAAAAATTGCCGAAATAAAGGCCTTCTCGTCGGGGGTTCATAAAGGNGAAATTCTAAANCCTTCAGGAGAAAAGTTTACAGATTTACTTCTCATAGGAATTGGAGGCAGTGCCTTGGGACCACAACTCGCTGTTGATGCTTTAACAGATCACACTGCTCCGATGAATATTCATTATTTCGACAACACTGATCCAGATGGTATGGACCGTGTTCTAGACAAGATTGAAAGTTCTATATCAAGAACATTGACTNTAGTNATTTCAAAATCTGGAGGAACAAAAGAGACTCGAAATGGCATGCTGGAAGCTAAATCCGCCTATGAACAAGCAGGATTAGATTTTGGCAAGCATGCCATTGCTGTAACCGGCGAAAAAAGTCAGCTTGAAGAGTGCGCTATCGAAGAAAACTGGATTGGTATTTTTCCTATGGAAGACTGGGTAGGTGGTAGAACTTCAATAACAAGTGTAGTCGGACTATTACCAATGGCTCTAATGGGAATAGATGTTGATAAGTTCCTTAAAGGAGCAGCGGCAATGGACGCAAAGACGCGCCCTCCGGAGATAAATCACAATGCTGCTCTTTTGATGGCATTGTCNTGGCTCCACGCAGGTGATGCAAAAGGATCCAAAGCAATGGTCATTCTACCATATAAAGATAATTTAAATTTGTTATCCAAATACCTACAACAATTAGTTATGGAATCTTTGGGTAAAGAATTCGATAGAGACGGCAATCAGGTTCATCAAGGCATTACAGTTTATGGCAACAAAGGTTCAACTGACCAACATGCNTATGTTCANCAACTNAGGGACGGCATTAATAACTTTTTTGTGACATTTATCGAAGTAAGAAAATCAAGAGCTAAAGACAGCATTGAAGTCGATCCCGGTTTTAACACCGGAGACTACTTAGGTGGCTTCCTCAGAGGAACCAGGAGAGCTCTGGCTGACGCCGGCCGAAAATCAATGACTATATCAATCCCAGCAGTCGACGCTTTTTACCTTGGAAGTCTCATTTCATTATTCGAGCGCTCTGTATCATACTATGCTGCACTCATTAATATAAATGCCTACCATCAACCAGGTGTTGAAGCTGGGAAAAAAGCTGCAACACAATTTCTTGAAATTCTTTCTAAAACAGAGAAATTTCTGACAGATCAGTTAGGAGAAAAATCAAGCGTTTCTCAGGTCGCCGAGAGTATACAGGAATCCGAAGAGGTCTCATTCCATGCACTTCACCACTTAGCAGCTAATAGAAAAAACATCAGCCTCGATATCGGTCAGACTCCTCAGGATGACAAATTCGTTAAAAATTAATTACAACCTCACTGTAAGTCGACTAAAATGAGCAATGCTCAGCTTCAAAGCCTTAGAGAACACGCCAAACAGAGGCTTGATAGGAAAAAAACATCAAAACTTAATCGCCAAGATAAATTAAAATTATACAAGCGTTTTCTAAAGACTGAGGAACATAGAATTTTATTATTCCATCGAAGTGGCGGTTCTGCCCTAAAAGTATCAAAAAGAAGGGCAGACCTAATAAAAATTCTTCTCCATAACCTTTACCAAGATGCGATCGATTCATCTGAAGGAATCAAACCTGAGGTAACCTTAGTCGCCATTGGCGGATTCGGCCGAGGAAGACTCAATCCGTGTAGTGATATCGATTTACTTTTTCTTCATCCAAAAGGTGCAAAAGGGTTACCAAAAGAATCATCAGAGTTGATCGAGAGCATTCTTTATATGCTGTACGACTGCGGTTTCAAAGTGGGGCACGCTGTTAGATCAATTAAGGAAACTGTGTCTGAAGCGAATTCTGACAATCGTACCAAGTCATCAATAATAGAATCAAAAATGCTTTTTGGTGATGAAAAGTTTTTTCATTCAATGCTAAATGAGTTTTATGATAAATGCATTAAAGGCTATGAAACTAATTACCTAAAGCATCGCCTCGAAGACATTCGACTTCGTCATATTAAATGGAGCCAAACACCATTCTTGCAAGAACCTCACGTCAAAGAGGGTTGCGGAGGCCTGAGAGATTATCACAACCTCATTTGGATTAATTACGTTAGACGAAAAAGTACTGACATAAAAGATCTGATAGATGCAGAAATGCTGACCACTAGTGCCTACAGCCAAATAAGAAAGGCTTATGAATTTTTACTTAGGGTAAGGAATGAAATGCACTACATTCAAAAAAGATCAACAGACATACTCACTCTTCAACTCCAAGGAGAGGTCGCAGTTAACCTTGGCTATAAGCAAGAGAGTATACTGAAAAAAATTGAGCGTTTTATGAAAGACTATTACACTCATAGTAATAACCTTTTTTTAATAGCAAAAGAAATAGGAGATCGCTTTTATCTAAAAGAAAGAGAATCCGAGACAGAAAAGCCTTTCATCGGTTTTTTAGCGAGACGAAAATACAAAGTTGAAAAATTTGATGGATTTATATCAAAGAACAACCGGATATACCCTGCTTCTGATCAAGTTTTCAATGATGATCCTGATAGACTAATTCGTATATTTCAACATGCGCAGGTGAGGCACCTCAGACTAGCTCCAGAACTATCTGAATTAATAAAAAAGAATTGGAAATTAGTAAATCGTGTTTTCAGATACAACGATACGAACCGCGATACCTTCGAGGCAATTCTTTCTAGGAAGGGAGAAATTGGTAACGCGCTAAGAGAAATGCATAGCTCAGGAATTTTGGGTCGCTACCTTCCAGAGTTTGGAGCATTGACTAACCTCGTTCAACACGAGTTCTTTCACCGATACTCTGCAGATGAACATACACTAAGAGTTACCGAAGAATTGGATAAACTGGTTGAAGGTGATGACAGAAGAAATCGACTTTACAGACAAATATATAATGAAATAGAGGACCCTTTCGTACTTTATCTGGCAGTCCTCCTTCATGATGCAGGCCGCGCCATGAACTCTTCAAACCATGAGGATGCAAGCGCAACACTTGCTCAAAATGTTGCAAGAAGATTTTCCCTGAAAACAAAAAGGAGAAAACTTCTTCTTTTTCTAGTTAATTCTCATTTGGAATTATGGAGAACAGCGAATACAAAAAACATCGATGATCCAGAAACAATTATCAAATTCTCTCAGATGGTTGGCTCTGTAAGAGGTTTAAATTATCTACTACTTTTGACCTATGCAGACTCAAGAGGCACTGATTTAAAATCTTGGACTGAAACAAAAGAAGCTCCTTTACGATTCTTGTACCATGAAACTAAAGAATACCTTGAAGATGCAAAATCTTTTTCAACAAGAAGAAAGAAATCACAAGAAGAGCTATTAGGTAGAGTCATCGAAAAACTTCCTCAAAGCCATCACTCAACGGCAATCTCACACTTTGAGGAAATGCCCATAAGATATTTTCAAAGACGTGAAGCATCCCATATCTCTAGACATGTTAAACTCTTAGTTGATTACTTTAAGGGTTGGGCCTCATCAAAAGAAACACCACAACCAAAGCTTCATTGGCGTGAAATCAAGGAACAAGGATGCAGCGAGTTTACAGTAATCTGGCAAGACCAACACAAACTCGCCTCCTGCCTCACTGGATCATTAGCAGCACAAAAAATAAATATTATTTCTGCCGAATTCTTTTCTCGAGAAGACGAAGTTGTTTTTGATATTTTCAGAATCTGTACGACAAACTTTGAGCCAGTAACATCCGTAAATAAAAAGAAGCAAATTGAGAAACTGCTTATATCAGGACTCCATGATGAAGACTTTTCTTACTCCGAACTCATTAATAAGGCTAACCTTGAACTCCTAGACTGGCAGGATATTGCAGATCAATTCCCACAGAGGGTATACATCAACAATCAGGCAGACGAAAATCACACCTTGATAGAAATTCAAGCTCTCGACCGAATCGGCTTACTTCATATGATACTATCTGCAATATCCAAGTTTGAAATGGAGGTCACTCATGCAAGAATCACAACGACTAGAGGAGCTGCAATTGATACCATTTATGTGGTTAATTCTGATGGGGAAAAAATCACTAAAAAAACTGAAATAGATAAGCTCCTTGAGGGGTTACATAAGGCCATTGCAATCAAATCAATGGACTAATTCCCTTTTATAGCCTCAATAATAATCGTTTTCTAATTGATTAGGCGCTTGCCCTAATCGAATAGATCAATAAAAATATAGTCTAAACTTAATCTGTAATTTTACATAATATGAGTAAACCCAAACTTCACAATGCAATGTGGCCTGGACTCGTCGGCAAAGGAGACGAAGAAGGTCAAGAACCTCCAATCAGCCTTGAAAGAATGCTTGAATTAACGGCCGCGGCTGAGGTCAATGGAACAAAGTTCGACGGAATCGACTATTTCCTTTTTCTTCCTCATACTGATCCCTCTGCCAGTGATGATGATCTCAAGGGAATAGCAGACATGATTCAATCCAAAGGTTTTGATGTGGGTTCGCTTGTCGCACCAATATGGCCAGGAACCGTTGGAGACTCAGCCATGGGTAATGATGAACAGCAGGGCAAGTTTCTGGAGGCTGTCAAAATGGCCTGCAGAATCGCTAGTATATTTAATGATCATGGCGTTCGTAAGAACGGGGTTATTAGAATAGACTCCGCAGAATTTGGTGTTGAAAAGTGGGGTGAAGACGCACCAGGGAATACCGCAAGAATCATTGATACTTTTAAGGAAGCCGCAAAGATCGCAGCTGACAGTGGAGAACGCTTAGCAGCAGAAGGAGAAATCTGTTGGGCAGGCATGCACAGCTGGAAGGACATGCTGGACATCCTTGAGGGAGTAGGAATGCCTGAATCTCTGGGCTTCCAAGCTGACCTTGCCCATACCTATTTATACCTTCTTGGATACAACGCGCCCGAGCATGCTTTAGTAGGTGAAAACTATAGTGACGAGGAATTCTGGTCAGCGTACGAAACAATGACTGATAAACTTCGCCCTTGGACGATCGACTTTCATGTAGCTCAAAATGACGGAACGGTTCATGGTGCTGGCACACATGATAAGACAGGCAAGCATTGCCCAGCCGATGATCCAAACGGAAAACTAGACATAGTTAAAGCATCCGGCTACTGGCTCAAAGACGCACAAGAAAGAGGAATTGAACACATCTGCTGGGATGGTTGCATGTTCCCTAACGAAATGCTCGAAAAAGTTGAGACGTGGAACACGATTCTTGATACCATGATCAAAGTGCGTGATTCCCACGGCTGGAGTTAATCAAAGTTCTTAAAATTAATCTAAATAATAAAAACCGCAGACCATAAGCGTCTGCGGTTTTTTTGGGCAAAGAAAGGTAAGAACAAAGTGTTCCGGGATTATACGAAGCTTCACCTGGTAGTAATACTTTGGGGCTTTACAGCAATACTTGGAAAATTAATAGAGCTTGATAGTCCAGTACTCGTTTTTTATCGAGTAGGGGTTTCAGCAATTCTGCTTGCTGTTCTCTTAAAGATACTTTCTATAAAAAGCGTCGATCAAAGAGCCAGTAAAATGAAAATGATTGCCAATGGAATCCTTTTGGGTATTCACTGGACCCTTTTCTTTCTGGCCGTCAAAATTGCAAATGTATCAGTCTGCATGATAGGTATGGCAACGACTTCACTTTGGACTGCGATCCTTGAGCCCATTATCGTCAAAGAACGTTCATTTAAGCGACATGAATTTGGGTTAGGCGCTATAATGATTGGTGCCATAATCCTAATTACTGGTGGTGATTTTAATTACTTCCTTGGCCTAACAATATCAATTCTATCAGCGGGTATAGGGACCCTGTTTTCTATTATTAATAGCCGATTCACAAAACACCACCATCATTTCTCAATTGCATTCTACCAGATGCTTGGTGCTACTGTCATAGCCGGCATCGCAATTATAGGCCTAGGCATTTGGAATCAAGAAATTCCAAAAATGTCAATGGGTCTTGATGATGCTGGATGGTTACTTCTTTTAGTGAGTTTTTGTACAGTTTACGCCTATGCCCAATACATTGAATTATTGAAGCGCCTAAGCGTTTTTACTATTCATTTGGCCTATAATTTAGAGCCTGTATACGGAATGGTCTTTGCTGCCCTGTTTTTTCAGGAGCATCAACTCTTTGGCCCACTCTTTTATTGTGGAGCCATTATAATTTTCATATCAGTTATAATTCATTCAATTTTCGAAAATTTTAAAGGTAAGACCGTGATCCACTTGAACAATTAATGAAAAACTATTAATATATCTGTTTTATGAGACCGCTTCATCCCTTGAAAATATTTACCTTTTTCACTTTAAGCACGGTAGCTACTCACATGGGCTACTCAGAAGAAGAAAACGAAGTAAAGGCCATTAGCTTTTATAAAGATATCAGACCAATTTTTCAGGCTAATTGCCAAGGCTGCCACCAACCCTCAAAGGCCAAAGGAAAGTACATCATGACTGATTTTGAAAAATTGGTAAATGGTGGCGATAGCGGGGACCCGGCCATTGTACCAGGCAATCTAGAGAAGAGTTATCTTGTGGAAGTAATTACTCCAATTGACGGTGAAGCTGAAATGCCTCAAAAGGCTGACCCTCTCCATGAAACTGAAATCGCGTTGATTAATAAATGGGTGCTAGAAGGAGCCATTGATGATACGCCAGAAGGGGCTAAGCAAAAGTTCACTGCCGAGAATCCCCCTGAATACATTCAACCTCCAGTAGTGACAGCACTCGACTATTCACCGGACGGATCACTTTTAGCAGTTTCAGGATTTCATGAAGTTCTTCTTCATAAGGCTGATGGATCAGCCTTGGAGTCAAGACTCGTGGGCCTATCTGAAAGAATTGAATCTGTTTCCTTTTCACCGGATGGAAAGAAAATTGCGGTGACTGGTGGCTTACCAGCTAGAATGGGTGAAGTCCAAGTATGGGATACGGAAACAAAAAAATTAAGCCTCTCTGTTCCTGTCACCTATGATACTATTTATGGTGGCAGNTGGTCTCCAGACAGCTCAACNATTGCCTTCGGTTGCTCNGACAATAGTGTCAGAGCAGTAAATGCAAAGACCGGCAAGCAAGTCCTCTTCATGGGAAGTCATAACGACTGGGTCATTGACACAGTGTTCTCCGTAAAAGGAGATTACCTCTCTTCNGTTGCTCGAGACATGTCTGCTAAATTAACAAAAATTGACGAGCAAAGATTCATCGACAACATCACCTCCATCACACCTAAGGCACTGAAGGGTGGAATTCTGACCGTTACAAGGCACCCGACAAAAGATCACATACTCTTTGGTGGNGCTGATGGCNTNCCAAAAATTTATCGAATGCAAAGNGTCAANAAAAGGGAGATAGGNGACGACTCTAATCAGCTATGGAATCTNCCCCCTCTGAAAGGANGNNTCTTTTCAGTCGACTGGAGCCAAGATGGAAAACTCATTGCAGCAGGNAGCAGCCTTGATGGGAATGGNTATCTCCATATCTATGGTATTAATCCAGAGTACAATATTCCGGGTGATATTGACGGAATCATAAAAAAACCAGTACAAAACCGCAATGGAGGCGAGAAAAACAAGCTCAATGAATACTTCAAGAACGGTATTAAGGTTATCGCCACAATTGACTCCGTCCCATCAGGAATTTACGCAGTAGCATTTAATCCTGACGGAAGCCAAATCGCTGCGGCCGGATCAGACGGAATTGTAAGAATCTATAATACTAGTAATGGAGAAGCCATTAACCAATTCGTCCCTGTCCCTATCAGCCAATAATATTTAAGACCCGCTAATTCAATCTGAAGCACTTAACCAAATTGATGACTAAAACAAAATTATTCATAACCCTTTTATCGGCAATTTCGTTCTTACCATTACAGTCCCTATGGTCTAAGGAAACTGTCCAAGATTTCAGCAGCATTCAATCGCTAGAGGCTAACCCAAAGTCTGCAAAGCTGGAAAATCCTTTTTCTTATTCGCAGGTCATTCTGACGGCTAAATTAGGCAACGGCCAAATTATTGATGCGACTCGTAATGCCAAAGCTAGTATTGAAGGGGAAGCTGTTAAATTATCTCAGAGCGGCCTTATTGAACCTATCAAAGATGGAAACGCGACACTTCACTTTGAACTTCATGGTCAAAAGGCAAGCATTACAGTGCAAGTGACTGGACAGAGTCAGGAATTCAACCCCGACTATGTGAGAGACATAATGCCGGTCATTTCAAGAATGGGTTGTAACCAGGGAACATGTCACGGTTCAAAGGACGGTAAGAATGGTTTCAAGCTTTCACTCAGAGGATATGATCCAATCTATGACATCCGTGCATTCACTGATGATTTAGGAGCACGAAGAGTAAACGTCGCAGCTCCCGACTCAAGCCTACTACTTCTCAAAGCAACTGGAGCCGTTCCTCATGAGGGAGGTCAAGTCACTAAGCCAGACTCAAATTACTACAACATTGTCAAAAACTGGATTGCTGGTGGAGCAAAGCTTGACCTTGCAACTCCAAAAGTAACTGGCATCGAAGTCTTTCCCAAAAATCCTGTAGTCGAAAGGATAGGTAATAAACAACAGATCCGAGTAGTGGCGTCATTCGCTGATGGAGTTACAAGGGACGTGACTAGAGAAGCCTTTGTACAAAGTGGTAACACAGAAGTGGCTGAGCCAGAAAAAGAAAGTCACTCACTCATCAACACTATTCGTAGAGGTGAGGCACCTATTCTCATCAGATACGAAGGTAATTATGCAGCGACAACAGTAACCGTCATGGGCGACAGGTCAGGTTTCGTATGGGAACAACCCCCTGCAAATAACAAAGTGGATGAGCTCGTTGCCTCTAAGTGGGAAAGAATGAAAATAAACCCCTCAGGACTTTGTGATGACTATGAGTTTATTAGAAGAATTTACCTTGATTTAACGGGTCTACCGCCATCAGCAGAAGTTGTTCAGGCTTTCATCAGCGATGACAAGCCGCAAAGAGAAAAGAGAGATGCAGTCATCGATCAATTAGTTGGTTCCAATGAATACATTGATCACTGGACTAATAAGTGGGCTGACCTCTTGCAAGTTAACAGAAAGTTTCTTGGCCAAGACGGGGCAAAAGGACTTCGAGAGTGGATCAGAATGCAGGTCGAAAATAATAAACCTTATGATGAATTTGTAAGAAATATTATTACGGCAACAGGTTCCAACAAGACCAATCCACCGGCCTCATATTACAAAGTCTTAAGAGAGCCCACAGAGCTCATGGAAAATACCACTCACCTCTTCCTTGCAACAAGATTCAACTGTAATAAGTGTCATGACCACCCTTTCGAAAAGTGGACCCAAGACCAGTACTACGAACTAGCCGCTTATTTTGCTCAGGTAGAACTGAAAAGGGACCCCGCTTCAGGGAAGAACAATATTGGAGGAACGGCTGTTGAAGGAGCCAAACCACTATACGAACTCATTTCAGATAAGAAGGAAGGTGAAGTCATTCATGATCGAACCAAAGAAATTAGCCCTCCAAGTTTTCCTTATTCATCAGGAAGAGACCAATCCAAGCCAAAGCTCGATACTCGTAGAGCTGAATTAGCAGACTGGATCACCGCTCCAGGTAATCAGTACTTTGCTTCAAGTTACGTGAATCGTCTTTGGGGTTACATGATGGGAACAGGAATCATTGAACCTCTTGATGATATCAGGGCCGGCAACCCTCCTAGTAATCCTGAACTACTCAAGTTCCTTGAAGGTGAATTCATTAAAAGCAATTTTAACATTCAGCACATCCTTCGCCTTATCTGTAAATCAAGGACCTACCAACTTTCCATAGCAACCAACAAATGGAACAGCGATGACACTGTCAACTTCTCTCATGGCAAGGCGCGTAGGCTGCCAGCAGAAGTACTTTACGATGCAATTCATACGTCTCTCGGAGCTCAACCTAATTTCCCTGGCGTCCCTGCAGGAACTAGAGCAGCTCAACTACCAGACGTCGGCATCAAGCTACCTGATGGATTCCTAGACAATGCCGGAAGACCAGTTAGGGAAAGTGCCTGTGAGTGCGAAAGAAGTAGTGGGCTTCAACTCGGACCCATTATGGCTCTTGTTTCAGGTCCAACTGTCGGCAATGCTATCAGTGACCCTAAGAACGTTCTGCCTAAGCTCATTGAATCTTCAGAAGACGACACAAAGGTCATCAATGAAATATTCCTAAGGCTTCTCTCACGGCCAGCAAGCGAAGACGAACTAACAGCGACTCTATCCATGCTTGATGCAGTAGAAAAAGATCATGCTAATATCGTTCAAAAAGTTCAGGAAAGAGAGTCCCTACTCAAAGAAGAGACTCTAAAAGCCGAGAAACAAAGAGAAACAAAGATTGCTGAGGCAAAAAAATCACTCACTGACTACCAAGCCGGTATCGCCGAGCGCGAAGCAAAGCTTAATAAGGAACAAGCCGATCGCATATCAAATGCTGATAAAGCAGTTAAGGAATTTGAAGCAAGCATTCCACAAAAGGTCTCTGAGTGGGCCATAGCTAACTCATCAGAATCAAAGTGGGAAGTCATAAATCCGATAGGCTTTAACTCAACGAATGGCTCTAAGCTTGAACTTGAAAACGACAGTTCCCTTTTTGCGTCTGGGAAAAATGGAATTGGTAATTATAGAGTATACGCCACAACAGCCATTGAT
>PAHQ01000087.1 GCA_002705125.1 Verrucomicrobiales bacterium
TTTTTTCTTAATGCTACCTCTTTATTGAAATTAGGGTCATATTTATCTTCCTGAATCGTAATGCCCACTCTATCGGCCAACCTTTTTACGGTTGAAGGAAAATCTAGATTTTCATACTCCATTATGAAGCCAATCGCATTACCCTTAGCTCCACAGCCAAAACAATAATAACCTTGCCGTACAGAACTGACTTTGAATGAAGGTGATTTTTCCGAATGGAAGGGACAGCAAGCCCAATGGTCTTGCCCTTTTTTTTGAAGAGGAAAATAACTTTCAACTAGTTCAACAATATCAGTTGCACCTAAAACTTGTTGGATTGTTTCTTCAGGAATTGCCATCTACGCGTTAATTAGTTATTGTGATTTGTTTTACTCATCAATGATAAAAGTATTATGTTTAATAGTTTTCTGTATTAGGTTTTTAGATTAAGAAATAATAATATTCTTAAGAATGAATATAAAATTTCAATTCCAAAATATAAGGCTTTTTATTTTGAGTCTTTTTATCTTATCGAATCTTCAATTTTCGAATGCTGAAGTATTGCCGGATGACATTGATTCGAAGGTTATTGTTCTAGAAATCAATGATTACTCATTTGTTGATATCGCCCAAGGTCAATATTTAAAAGATTCTTTATCAAAAATTAACTCCTCAAAAGCAGAAGCTGTTATTTTAAAAGTTGATTGCGCGAGCGGGTTGGCTTCTGAGTTAAGAGATTTCATTGAAGACCTTAAAAAAATAAATATCCCTTCCGTTGCTTATGTTGTTGGAAAGTCTTCTGGACCAGGAGCTATAGTTACCTTGTTTTCTGATTTCATCTATTTGAGTTCTCAGGATTCTGCTATTGGCGGTGAATCCTCCTCTCTCGAGTGGAGGGGGCCTTCTGAGGCATTGCCAAAGCGATTAACGGATTTACGTTATTATGATTTAATTGATGATTTTTCTACTCTCAATAGCACTGATCCAATTCGTGATTCATTAGTCGTCGGTGTTTGTGATATTGAAAAGGAAATAACGATTGGAGGGGAAGTAGTATCGAGAGCTGGAGACGTTCTGCTTTTTGATGAATCGCACTTTGAAAAATTTTCNTTAGATGGTGGCGTTGCAAACGATTTATCAAGTGTCGTTAAGCAAATGGGGTTTAAAGGTGAAATGATTGANGTTAAAGCTCCTAAAATTATTATAAATCGCCCAAAAAAGAATNCCACATCATCNCAAAAATTAGAGCAAAATAAAACTATANAATCNGATAATACAAATATATCTGAGGAAACTAATTTTGGTGAAACTAAACTCGACAGTTACGAGGGTAAAGTAGTTGTGATTGAAGTTGGAATGGAATCTTTAATACGTGAGACGAAATTCGATTTCATGAAAAGAATNATTAAAAAAGCTAATGATGATAAAGCATCTGCGATTGTTTTCGATCTTAATACACCGGGCGGGGTCGCATGGTATACGGAAGAGATTATGTTGTCGGACTTACAAAATTTAGAAATACCTACTTATTCATTTGTGAATCCTAAAGCCATGTCNGCTGGAGCATTAATTGCCATTGCTACAGATTATATTTATATGCATGAGCCATCTACTATTGGTGCTGCTGCTCCAGTTATGGGTAATGGCCAGGATATTCCAGAAGCAATGCTTAAAAAGGTTCTCAGCGATATTCTTGCCACTGCTGATGATGTCGCGAGATTAAAAGGACATNATCCAAAGATAGCAAAGGCATTTGTGGACACTAAAGTGGAATTATTATTTGAAATGCCGATTATCACGGCTGAAGGAAATTTAGAATTTATTAGTGCATTCGACCCAGATACCGAAAATGATTTACTTGTTCTTAATGCTTGGCAAGCAACTCAAATTATTGATGGTCGTCCATTGTTTGCNGAAGGTTTAGCNTCATCGNTTGATGATTTAATATCGAAAGCTGGATTAAAAGGAGAAGTAGTGATGGCTGAACCTCTTGGTTTTGAATTTGTAAGTGACCTTATTGTTAAGATTGCACCATGGTTGCTGCTTTTCGGAATAGCTGGCGCTTATATGGAACTTAAGGCTCCAGGGTTTGGTCTGCCAGGTTTTGTTTCATTGATATCCTTCGGCTTATTCTTCTTTGGCCATAATGTTGCTGGCTATCTGACCGGGTATGAGATTATTGGTGTTTTTATTATTGGCTTTATTCTCTTAATATTAGAGTTTTTTGTTTTTCCTGGTCTTTTGATATTTGGACTTACTGGTGCATTTTGTATAATTGGTTCATTGATTTATACAATGATTGATCCCGTTGACTTAGGATGGAGTGAAGAATTGAATCTATCTAATTTTTCTACTGTCTTGGCTGATCCTATGATGAATATCTCTATTGCAATTACTGGCTCACTTTTAGTTAGTTTTGTATTGATGCGTTATATGAATAGTTTGCCTATGACTCGCTGGATGGTACTAAATGACACACTCGAATCCGGCACAGGAATCAACATTATAGAATCTGGAGAAAGCTCTAATGATCTTGTAGGCAAGGTTGGGGAATTAGTTACCGATCTTAAGCCTTCTGGTGTTGCAATTATTGATGATATTAGAGTAGATGTAATTTCTGATGGTGAATTTATTTCAAATGGCGAAGGTATTATTGTAACAAAACACGAAGGTTCGAGAGTGTTGGTAGAAAAAGTTAATCAATAAGATTTTTTTGTTAATAAGTTGTTAAAAACTTAAAAATTTTGTAATTCTGATTGCCTTATATACAAGTTAGTGGAAAGCCTTTGAGNATCAATAGGTCATAANCTTAGGTGATAATCAAAATAGCGTTTTAATCTCTANTTAATAGATGTATTAGTTACATAAACCGATTAGTTATAATTGTATATTTTGTTAAAATAAAAGGAAGAAGTATTATGTNCATCTCCCAAATTGAGACCTCCTAACAGGTGCAAACAAATTGTTAATAAGTTTTATTTTTTTTTAAAACTTTAGTCTTCATGCTCTCTGGCTCTATCAGCAAAACGTATTTGGCTGTCTATGAATGTAAGGGGGACGTCCCCGATCGGACCATTTCGTTGCTTTGCAATTATAAAAGTCGCTTCACCTTCAAGNTCATCTTTTTCNTCATCATCATCAGCATATCTTTCAGGTCTCATTAACAGGCCAACTACATCAGCGTCCTGCTCAATTGATCCAGATTCTCTGAGATCGCTGATTCTAGGCCTGCCGCCCTTTCTTTCCTCAGGGTTTCTGTTAACCTGAGCAAGAACGATTACTGGAATGTGTAATTCTTTGGCTAGNGCTTTAAGGCCTGAGGATATTTCAGATATNTCAATTTGCCTGTTATCCTTGGCTCGCTTGGTTGTTGATTGCATTAGTTGCAAATAGTCAACAACTAGTAATTGTATATCATCGCGTTGCTTCATTCTACGCGCTTTTGCCCTCATCTCAATAATGCTGATGCTAGGTGTTTCATCTATAAGCATTTTGCTTTTTGATAATTCTCCTGCAGCCTTCATTAGTTTAGGAAAATCACTACTATCTGGTATGCCTGAGCGAATTTTTTGACTATTAACTCTTGCTCTGCTGCATAATAGTCGTTGGACAAGGTCTTGAGTTGTCATTTCTAAGCTAAATACCGCTACTGCTTTTTCTTGGTCTACGCAAACGTGCTCAGCAATATTCATAGCAAGAGATGTTTTACCCATACTTGGCCTTGCTGCTACGACAATCATTTGTCCTGGTTGAAGACCATTCAAAAGTTTATCAATATCTCTAAAGCCAGTAGGAAGACCTTGGATTTGACCTTTATTTTCATACATTGATTCAATATTTTCAATTGCACTCAATACATGATCTTTCATACTCAAATTATCAGATCCCGGTTTCTCCTGGTCACCAATATCAAGTATATTTTGTTCAACAAGATCCAAGATATGCTCTGCATCACCCTCATGAACGTAGGCCGAGTTAATACATGAAGTGCATGTCGAGATTATTTCCCTTAATAGGTGTTTTTCTTTAACTATTTCCACATAGAATTGAAAATGACTCGCATCTGGAACAAAATCGATTAATTCAAGAACTGCACTAGGACCACCAACTTTGTCCATCTTGTCTTCTCTGATCAAGGATTCTTGTAGGGTTATGGCATCAATCGGTTTACCTTCGTCAGAAAGTTTCAGAATTAATTCATAAAGAATCTTGTGTGAAGGAACATAAAAAGCATTGGGTTGGAGCAGTTGTACGGCTTCCCCTGCAATTTCATCCGGAGATTGTAACATTGCACTTAAAACTCCCTTTTCAGCGTCTATGTTGTTTGGTAGTGCTCTAGCGATGTCTGTAGATGAATGGTTCGTTTTTGAGTTTAATGATGAACCAGAGCTATTGTTAAACTGATCGGTTGAGTTTGATCTTACTGAACCCTTGAGATCAGGACTATCATTTCCATTAGAATCAGTTTTTACATTTTCCATCTTCTTGAAATCTAGAAAATTACTTTCAAGTAATAAAGAAAATAAAAATTGGATAAAAAATTAATGAACTATTTTAAAACTAAAAGTGTAAATGAAGAGGTTTGGTCTGTAAAAAAGGGGGCCAAAGTTAATTCTGGCTTTTTCCATCATCTGCAGCAGCTGAAACTTTTAATTTCAGTGTAGCATTAATATCCTGATGAATTTTGACTTCGACTTCGAAATCTCCAGTTCTTTTGATCGGCTTATTGAGTTGAATTTGTTTCCGATCTATATCCCTGAACTGTCTATCTGTTTCTGCTAAAGAATCTTGAATGTCTTTTGCTGTTATTGATCCAAAGGCTTTGCCACCTTGGCCTGTTGCTAATTCAAACTTCAGTCTTTGTTTGTTAAGCCTATTCGCAAGTTTTGTTGCAGCTTCAATTTCGTTAGCTTCTCTTAATGCTCTCGCCTTCTTTAAGCTTTCGATGTGTTTTAAATTCCCAGTTGTAGCCTCATAAGCTTTACCATTTGGAATTAGAAAATTTAAAGCGTACCCACGTTTAACCTTGATGACGTCTGCCTCGGCGCCGAGGTTTTCTACTTTTTGCTTTAATATTACCTCTATTTGAGACATGACTGATATTTAGTTGTAGTTATAAATTTAGGCTAAATTAGCGGGTGTTTCTTTAGACTGTTAATGAATCTTTGTCAAGATATGTACATTATATAGGAGAAATTCAAATTTGTTGAAAAATGGATTCTATAATCGATTCTCTTGTAAATTAATTATGATCCGCATCGGTATTCCTAAAAAAATAGTATCTTATAGCTTTAAGTGCTTTTCTTTTACTATTCTTTTTTTCTTTGTTTCATCTTGTGGGGAAAAAATCAGAAGAGGTACGGCTAAAATCCCTGAATATCAAAAAGTTGAAGAAAAGCTATCTAATTATAATGAATGGTTAGGTCATCTCGGTACACACAGAAATGGATTAGCTTCAGGAAAAGAGATTAATCTTGATTGGCTTGAATCAGAGCCTCAGCTCCTTTGGAAGAAGGAAATTGGTGTTGGTGTTGCTGGAGTATCTGGACTTAATGAATATGTGTACTCAATGGGTAATGTTAATGGTAAGGATGTTATTTATTGTATTGATGCTTTTACAGGAAAAATTATATGGCAAAAATCATATGACTGCATAATTGATAAGAGGATGTTCGAAGGTGGCCCTCCTACTACTCCACTAATCGATAAGAAAAATAAAAATTTATATACTTTAAGTCATCAGGGTGAACTTAGGTGTCTATCTCTAAAATCAGGTTCATTGCAGTGGAAAGTTTCATACACTAATTCACCTTTGGGTGGAAGAAGACCTGATTACGGTTATGCCAGTTCTCCAATTATCTATGACGATATGCTAATTATTTCACCAGGCGGAAAGGAGTCAAGTATTGCTGCTTTAAATCTAGATGATGGTTCAGTATTATGGTCTTGTGGGAATAGTAAAGTCGGATATTCATCACCTGTAATCTTTACTCTGAATGAATCTGATTGCATCGCGCAATTAAATGCTAGCGATTTATCCGTTTTTAATCTTGGCACGAATAGTTTATTGAGCAAAACCTCTTGGGAAACAAAATATAGAATAAATGCAGCTGCACCTATTTATTTTAATGGACACATTCTGATTACCTCTGGTTACGGAAAAGGGGCAGGGCTCTTCAAAGTTCATGAAGAAAAATTAGAACTCATATATGAATCCAAACAGTTAGTGTGCCAATTTCAATCACCGATAATGAAGAATGGATTCATATATGCCGTTACTGGTGACAATGATAGGAAGGCGAGCCTTGTTTGTATGAACCCAATCAATGGTAAAATAATGTGGAATGAGCCTTTCAGTGGCAATAGAGGAAATGTTATTGCGATAGATGACTCGCTAATTGTTCTTACTGAGAGAGGTGAAGTTATAGCCTGCTCAGCAACACCCAAGTCATATAATGAGACGGGACGATTTCAGGCTGTTGGTGGTAGATGTTGGGCAGCTCCGACAATTTGTGGATCTAGACTCTATATTCGTAATAATTCTGGAAGATTAATGTGCTATAATCTAAAAAAGAATTGAAATTTATTATTAAATTAGCGACAAGACTTGTTGAGATTGCCTTTAGATGAGGCATTTTGATAACTGCGCATAACAATTTTAACATTGCGCAATGATTGATATTAATTATTAACTAGAAAAAATGTTTAAATCTCTTCAGTATATACTTTCAATTGCCTCGGTTTCATTGATTTTTTCTGATCTTGGCTTTTCAGATTCTCATAACAAGTTTCAATGGTTTTCATGGAGAGGTCCAGATGGGAACGGTGTAAGTTACGAGAAGTATAAAAATTGGAAGTTTGAAAAAAATCCATCTTGGTCATATGAATTAAAGGGAAGGGGCACTCCAGTTATAGCAGATGGTAAAATGTTTGTTTTTGGCTACAGAGGAGAGGGTGTTGAAGTTGAGGAGGTAATAGTTTGTCTTAATGCAAAGACAGGTAAAGCGGAATGGGAGCATTCCTTTAGAGATTACATAAGTGATACCATTTATGACCGTTACTCGATAGGATCCGCAGCGATTGATCCCCAGACAAAAAATGTATATCTACAGACAACTAATGGTTTATTTTTAGCGTTTACATCTGACGGTAAAAAGCTCTGGGAGCATTCAATGATGGAAAGGTTTGGAAGATTGACATTCCCGAATGGAAGAACAGGTGCACCAATCGTTGAAGGTGATTTGGTGATAAT
Source organism: Verrucomicrobiales bacterium (assembly GCA_002705125.1). Taxonomy (GTDB): domain Bacteria; phylum Verrucomicrobiota; class Verrucomicrobiia; order Verrucomicrobiales; family DEV007; genus EC70. Next base: position 7,232 of record PAHQ01000087.1, read on the forward strand.
GCATTGCATCACAAGTTATTGGGGTAAACAAGGGCCTGCTAGAGATCGTTTTTACGGATTTGATAAGATTAGCGGTCGAATTGTTTGGGTTAGTGAACCAGGGATAGCACCTAAAGACAGCTCCTTTTCAACACCCATTGTTGAATCCAGATATGGAACTCGCGTGTTTTATGCTGGAACTGGTGATGGTAATTTGGTTTGTGTAAATGCTCTCAATGGAAAACCGCTTTGGAGATTTCATATGAGTTATGGAGGGGTTAACTCGAGTCCGATTATATATAATGACTCTGTTATCTGTCCACATGGAAAAGAAAATATTGATACTACCGAAGAAGGAAGAATGGTTTCGGTCAAGATTCCTAAGAGCATAGATTTTAAGAGTGATCAGGTTGTATTGGAACCATCATCCGAGATTTGGAGAAATGAAACAGTTTCATTCACAAGCTCTCCAATACTAGTTAAGGATAAAGTTTATCAAGTTTCAAAAGTTGGTGAACTAGTCTGTGTTGATGCCAATTCAGGTGAAATTTTATGGCACAAAAAACTAGGTAATGACAATTTACATTCATCTCCACTATATTGTGACGGGAAGCTTTTTGTTCCAATATTTGGTGGTAAGTTTTATATAATTGAGCCTGAAGATAATGGTGCAAAGGTGCTTCATGAGCTACAGCTGGAAGGTAATCTAATAGGTTCTCCTACAATTTGTGAAGGGAGATTATACTTGCATACTACTAAAGCGCTTCATTGCTGGAACTTCTCTCATGATGGAATTGAAAGTACTGAATGGCCCAAGCAAGAGTCTGGAAGGGTTGGTAAACCTTCAGAGATAAGAGCGGTTCCGACTGACATATTATTACAGCCAGGTTCACAAGAATCATTTGTTTTTCATGCTTTGGATGAAAAAGGTCATGTTGTATCTAAAATAGATAAAGTGGGCTTCTCAAAGTTTATTCCTCCTACTGCTAAGGTTAAAACTGAAATGGACGCTACTTTCAAAGACAATTTAATTTTGGCCTCTAATGAAGCTAAGACTTCAGCTGGAGCCTGGAGAGGTGTAAGTGATGATTTGGTGGGGTTATTCAGAGGTAGAGTCTTAGATAAGATACCATTTTCTGAAGATCTTGAATCATACAAGACTGTTATAGATTCCAAAATTGATCCTGGAGAAAAGTTTGCTTATCCTCCCTTGCCTTGGATTGGGGCCAGATTCAAATGGGAAGTTAGGAATTTAGACGGGAATAATGTACTAAGAAAAACTTTAGATAGGGTTTTGTTTCAAAGAGCAATGACCTTTATAGGGCATCCCGAATTGAGTAATTATACCATTCAAGCTGATGTAATGACAGATGGTAACAGAAGAATTAAATCTGATGTTGGTTTAGTTAATCAAAGATATTTAATTGTGCTGAAAGGCAATGCTAATTTGTTGGAAGTTAGTTCTAATCAAGAAAGGCTCAAAGTTTCAGTTCCATTTAAGGTCAAATACAAGACTTGGTACAGTCTCAAGACTAGAGTTGATGTTGATGATGGTGGTAATGCCTTAGTCAAAGCTAAAGTATGGCCAAAAAACGATGATGAGCCTGTTAAATGGACAATCGAAGTCCCTCATAAAAAAGGTCACATCAAAGGAGCTCCAGGACTCTTTGGATTCTCTCCACAAAGTCAAAAACCAGTTTTCGTAGACAACATTTCAATTACACCCAGCAAATAAACCATGAAACACATTGTAGCTTTTATATTATTTACTTTATTTAATAACTTAGTTTTTTCCTCTGATTGGCCAGAGTGGGGCGGAACTGGATATAACAATATGGCCTCTTCTGATACCGGTATTCCAAGTGCAATGGAGCCAGGAAAAAGGAAAAAGGGGTCCGAAGAGATTGATCTTTCGACTACAAAAAATGTTAAATGGGCTGCTAAGATTGGATCTCAAAGCTATGGAACGCCAACCATAGCTGATGGTAAAATATTAATAGGAACTAATAATGAATCCCCCAGAGATGCACAGCATGAAGGGGATAGGGGAATTATAATGTGTTTTGATGAAAAGAAAGGTGACTTTCTTTGGCAACTTGTTATACCGAAACTCGGTGCAGGAAAGGTGTCTGATTGGGAATACCTTGGAGTATGTTCATCACCTTTAATTCATAATGGAAGAGCATACTTTATTTCAAATCGTTGCAAGGTTGTATGTATTGATATGGAAGGTATGGCTAATGGTAATGATGGGCCATACAAAGATGAGGAGAAGTTTATGGCCACTGGTGGTAAGACTTTTAAACCAGGAAAAAAAGATGGTGATATAATTTGGCTTTATGATATGCGTGAAGAGTTAGGGGTTTTCCCACATAACATTGCAAGTTCTTCACCTAAAATTATAGATGGTAAATTGGTTGTATCTACATCAAATGGGGTTGATTGGTCCCACCTTAATGTACCTGCTCCTCAAGCGCCATGTTTGATTTTGTTAGATCTTAAAACCGGTGAACTCATCGGAGAAGAGGCATCCAAGATAGGAGAGAGTACTATGCATTGCAATTGGTCAAGCCCTATGGTTGCTAAGGTTGATGGCAAGTCTTCTATATTTTTTGGAGGAGGAGATGGTTATCTATATAGCTTTGACCCAAATGCTAAGGAAGATGATGAAGGGTTCCTCGTTCTCCCTGAAAATTGGAAAGTGGATGGGAATCTTCCCGAATACCGCGTTGATAAGGATGGTAAAAAGATTAAGTATGCGACT
>PAHQ01000088.1 GCA_002705125.1 Verrucomicrobiales bacterium
CTCGATGTAAATTTTTCCATATACTCAGACATATCTATCTGTATTAGAGCATCTGGATCTCCAAACATAAATTCTGCCAAGTTCCGTGCTAGAAATGTTTTCCCGACCCCAGTTGGCCCAAGAAATATAAAAGAGCCTATTGGTCTTCTAGGATCCTTCAGATCAGCCCTAGACCTACGAAGAGCCTTGGAAATAGCGATGACTGCTTCATCCTGACCAATGACATGCTCCTTTAGGTCATCTTCCATCCTTAACAATTTGGCCGCTTCAGCTTCTTCCATGCGCTGCAGAGGGACCCCAGTCCACTTCGATATTACAGACATTATATCATCTTCATTAACGTCAATAGTTGTCTCTTCACTTTGACTTCTCCATTCCTCAAGCTTTTCATCTAGCTCTTCTTTCTTTTTTTTCTCCTCGTCACGTAACGCAGCAGCTTTTTCGTACTCCTGATCTCCAATAGCTTCTTCTTTATCTTTTCGAATTTGCTCAACAGCTAACTCTAATTCTTTGAATGATGGAGGCCTTGTCATCGCACCAATACGCGCCTTTGCGCCAGCCTCATCCATGATATCAATAGCCTTATCAGGTAAAAACCTACCTGTTAAGTACCTCTCGGAAAGCATTACCGCAGACTCAATTGCATCATCAGAGTAAGAGGCTTTATGGTGCAATTCGTACTTATGTTGTAAACCTTGCAAAATCTTTATCGCATCCTCAACACTAGGCTCTTCAACTTTGACAGTTTGGAAGCGACGCTCTAAAGCAGCGTCTTTCTCAATATACTTTCTGTACTCGTTAAGCGTGGTAGCCCCAACACACTGTAATTCACCGCGACTGAGAGCAGGTTTAATTATATTTGAGGCATCCATCGCTCCTTCAGCAGATCCAGCACCAACAATTGTATGTAACTCATCAATAAAAAGAATAACATTTTTAGCTCGGATTATTTCATCCATAACAGCTTTAATTCTTTCTTCGAACTGCCCTCTATACTTTGTACCAGCAACCATCAATGCAAGATCAAGTGTGATTACTCTTTTTTCTCGCAGAAGCTCGGGCACATTTCCAGCTGTAATTTCTTGGGCTAGACCCTCTATTATTGCCGTCTTCCCAACACCCGCTTCTCCAATTAAGACTGGATTATTTTTAGTTCTTCTACAAAGTATCTGAATAACTCTTTCAATTTCTTCGATCCTGCCTATGACAGGATCTAGTTCAGAATTTTTAGCTAATTCAGTAAGGTCTCTTCCAAATGCTCGAAGAGCTGGAGTCTTACTGTCTTTGCCTCCACTCACTTCAGCCTCTTCAAATACGCCATCATCATCCTCAACTAAATCATTNGGGCTAAAGTTTGGATCAAGCTCTCTAAGAATTTCATTACGTGTTCGCTCAATATCAACTTCTAGATTCTTGAGAACTCTAGCAGCCACACCATCACCTTCTCTTAAGAGCCCTAATAAGATATGTTCTGTACCAACATAAGAATGATTCAAAGCTTTCGCTTCCTTTCCAGCCAAAGCTAAAACTTTTTTAACTCGAGGTGTATAAGGAATGTTTCCTTGACTCTGAGTCTCTGGTCCTGAGCCCACTTGCTTCTCAACTTCCATTCTTACNGTCTCAAGATCCANGCTCATTTTCTGGAGCACNTTGACGGCAACGCCTTGTCCAAGCTTNATAAGACCAAGGAGTAGATGCTCAGTACCAACATAATTATGATTAAATCTGTCAGCTTCTTTTCGAGCTAACGCCAAAACTTGCTGGGCTCGTGGAGTGAAATTATTCATCATTGTCTATATTACTAATCCTCTTCTAGGGGTGGCTCATTAGAGCTATTTTTGTAAAACTTACTTGGCTCGGGCAGGTTTTTCAACCTATCCCGCATTATTTCGGCACGCAGACAGTCTCTTTCTTCTGCATTTAGCTTACGATTTGCATAAACTTGCAGATGAGCAGGCTGAATTTCCATAAAAAGAACATCAATTAAACCTCTCAATTCATCAGAAAAATATCCAAGATCTACACCAAGTCTTAGCATTGATAGTAAATCCAAGGCCTCTTTAGTCGAAATTATGTGGCCATACCGCAAAATAGCGTATGATCTTCCAATTTTATCATCAAGAGTTGTTCTATTATCATCATAAAGCTTCTCTCTNGCATTTTCTTCATGTTCGATGATTTGTTTAATGACTTTTTCAAGTCGAGCAATGATTTCGTTTTCAGGCTCGCCCAGAGTATGTTGATTTGAAACTTGGAATAAATTACCCAGAGCCTCTGTACCCTCCCCATAGAGCCCTCGGACAGCNAAGCCTATTTTATTAACAGCTTGAATAACTTTATTCACCTGATCTGATAGAACTAGACCAGGAAGATGAAGCATNGCAGATGCCCTCATTCCAGTCCCTAGATTTGTTGGACAAGCTGTAAGATATCCATANTGGTTGTCGAAAGCATAATCAATACTCTCTTCAATTTTTGTATCTACCTTATCGATCATCTTAAATGCAGCTGAAAGATTTAACCCTGCTTTAATAGATTGCATTCTAAGGTGATCCTCTTCATTAACCATTATACATAGCGTCTGCTTTCTATTCATGACAGCCGCACTACCAATTGCTTTCGCAGCTTGTTCCCTACTAATCAAATGTCTCTCAACGAGGACTTGTTTCTTAACTGCGGTAAGATTAGTCAATTCTGAAGAGAAGGCTCCTCGCATCTCTGTAAGAGATTCGATCACTGGCTTTACCTGATTTAACACTAGGGATCGGTCCTCCTCAATAGCCCAGCCAGGAAATGATAGGTTTTTAAGGTTACGCGCTANACGCACTCGACTACTTATAACAATNTCACCATTTGGCCCACTACTCATCATCCATTCAGCAGGGTTTTTGAGAATCGTCTTAAATTGCATCATTAAGGTGTAATTAGTTTTCTATAGAACCTTCATTGGACTCATTGAAATCAGCATCAGCTAATTTAATTTCATCTCTTAATTTTGCAGCTTCCTCAAAATNCTCATCATTAATAGCATTCAAAAGGCGGTCTTTTAATTCCGTAATCTGATCATTATATTTCTTAACGACACGATATCTTGAAGGAACTTTCCCAAAATGCCTTGTGCCNTTGTGCATTGCTTTTACAAGACTTTCTAAACCCGATTGAAAAATAGAATAACATTCGCTACAACCNAATCGCCCTGTTTTTTTAAACTCTGAATGACTAAATCCACAAGCCTTNCAANTCATTAAATCAACAGATTCACCCTTTTCCTGATCTGCATCCATTCCTAACAAGGCATCTGCGAGGGCAAACCCAGTTGGATCTGTAACCCCTTTTTCTTTAGCGCAATCTTCGCAAAGATTAACCTTTTGCATCTCCCCCTTAACAATTTGTGTAAGATAAACGGTGGCATGATTTTCATTACAAACGTCGCAATTCATTATTCATATACTATGTATTTAAAATCAAACGCTCAATATCATAGTTCGGGATTAAAGATCTTTCATATTTCATGATAGATATCCCAATAGATTAGATATCAATAAGTTGTATAATTATTCGGATATAATCTTTCCTTCCTGACCTACAATATTCCTAAAACTTTCTATGAATTTTTCAGTTATTGGACCAGGCTTACCATTACCAATTAGTCTTCTATCTAAAGATACCGCAGCAATAACTTCTGCAGCAGTACCTGTTAAAAAACATTCATCAGCTGCATATATATCATATCTAGTCATTTGTGACTCCTCGATTCCAACTTCTAAATTTTCAGCTATTTGAAAAATCACTTCTCTTGTAATTCCCGGTAGAGCCCCTGCTGAGGAAGGAGGAGTTTTAATCTTTCCGTCTCTTACTACAAAAATGTTATCACCCGTACACTCAGCAACGAAGCCTTGCTCGTTTAACATGAGCCCTTCTTCCGCATCTGCAAATATAGCCTCAACCTTGGCCATAACGTTGTTTAAATAATTTAAAGACTTAACTGAAGGGCTCAATGCAGCAGGTGCCGTGCGCCTAGTGGAACAGGTAATAAGTTTGAGCCCCTCTTTATATTTTTCATCTGGGTATAGAGAAATTGAATCGGCAATGATAATAACTGTTGATTTATCACATGCAAAAGGACTCAAACCAAGGGTGCCGACACCTCGGGTTACCAGAAGCCTTACATAACCATCAGTAAGACCATTCTTTCGAATAGTTTCACATACAGCTTCCTCCATCTCATCTTGTGTCATTTCAATTTCAAGTAAAATGGCTTTAGCAGATATAAATAACCTTTGGATGTGTTCTTTTAATTTAAAAACACGCCCTTCGTAGAAACGAATACCTTCAAAGATTCCATCACCATAGAGAAGACCGTGATCAAAAACGGAAATTTTTGCATTCTTTTTGTCGAAATATTCTCCATCGATATATATGTCCATAAATATATTTGCCGTATACTTTTTAATTTAATCCATGATTCGACCATCTGCCAGCAGCAATTCACGGTCTCCAAGTTCAGCGAGCTTTGCATCATGCGTCACTACAATAAGTGTTTTTTTATTTTCATCCACTAGCTTCATCAATGTTTCCATCAATTCCCCACCAGTAGATGAATCAAGATTTCCAGTTGGCTCATCAGCAAAAATAATTTCCGGATCATTTATTAATGCACGAGCAATTGCTACTCGTTGTTGCTCTCCTCCTGAAAGTTCAGATGGTCTATGTCTAAGTCTATTGCCTAAGCCAACTTTTGTAAGAATTTCGATAGCTCTTTCTTTGTTATCTTTTGACCCACTTATCAAAGAAGGAATGACAACATTCTCCACTGCATTTAAGTCAGGAAGAAGGAAATAATTTTGAAATACGTAACCTATTTTTGTATTTCTAAACTTCGTTTGCTCTGTATGGCTGAGAGCATAAAGTGATTTTCCATCAATTTCCACTGAACCTGAATCAGGCCTTTCAAGTCCAGCAAGAGTATAAAGCAAAGTACTTTTTCCAGCCCCCGATGCACCACGTAAAAAAAGTTTCTCTTGGCGCTTTATATTAAGATTAAGTTCTCTCAAGACCGAAAGTCTAGACGCACCAATATTGTAACTTCTTGAGAGGGAACTAGCCCTTAACAAGACTTTATCTAAATCATCAGGTTTCACTGCATCTCTTGATTCCACACTGTCACTCAAACTCGGACAGAGTAATTGGTCAAGAGCTTGCTATGAATTCCTATCTGCTTTTCGCTTAGCCTTTATTGCTAAGTCTAAAGCTTTTTTGTCTCCATTACGAGCTACTGAAAATTTTGCAGTTTTACGAGTTTTGCCTTCTGTCCAGGCTGCTTGCCAATATGCATAAAGCTTACCAGCAGCACTTTTAGAAACAACGTGGGTGACACCAGTTACGCCACTCTGTTTAATTCTCTTTCGACGAGAAGCAGCAGCTTCTTTGCGAGCCTTAGGCAGTTTATTAAAAATCTTGTCTCTGTAAGACTTGGCCATTTTCTGGGCTTTAGACTTACTTCCACATGATTTGTCTGGAAAAAACTTTTGAGATGTCTTTCCTTTATTCGTAATCCTTACATAGAACCCATGGTTCTTTTTTTCAGGCTGATCAATACGACTTATTCCGTAGTTAGGTTTAATTTCCGGCATAGTACCCGGTTGTTATATGTTTGTTATTGTGGGGCTTGCTCTCTCAAAAAAGCGAGCAGGCGGTGGGGTCATCGGAATTAAGGTCCGAACTTCACTAGTTACTTCAAATAAAGAAATAATTGTTGAGACATTAATTCTAATTCCCTCCATGACAAGTATTAACAACGAAAAATTAATGCTTATTAATGAACAGTTAATTTGTTTTAATTTCGAAATTATTTTAGCGAATTTAGAGCTCCGTAAAGGCCAATNCCAACAGATGTGGCGAGGTTTAAACTTCTCGCTTTTGAAACCATAGGAATCCTAACACAAGACTCAATATGCTCTTCGATAAGACTAAAAGGNANTCCTTTAGTTTCTCTTCCAAAAACAAGGTAATCACCAGGTTTAAATTGTACTTCCCAAAAGAGTTTTTCAACTTTAGTCGTAAAAAACCAAAACCGAGATGCCTCTTTTGTGAATGATTTTAAAACTTCAAATGATGGCCAGATCTTAAGCTCCAGTTCATCCCAGTAATCCATACCAGCACGCCGTAGACTTTTTTCATCTAAGTTAAAACCCAATGGCTCTATTAAATGTAACTTAGAAGAAGTTGCAACGCATAACCTTCCAACATTACCAGTATTCGGNGGNATCTCTGGTTCTACTAGAACAATGTTAAGAGACGGAGTCGGAAAATTTTCCGAGCTATCAACCACGGCCTCTTCAAATAATTAAATTGAAATTACTCGGAAAGAGCAATCGGNTCAACATTCACTCGGCGACCACCTTGATCAAATCTGACATTTCCTTCAACTAAAGAAAAAATCGTNTAATCTTTACCAAGACCTACATTTTTACCCGGCCTCCATTTAGTTCCACATTGACGTAAGATAATATTACCCGCAATAACATGCTCGCCTCCGAACTTTTTGACACCTCTTCTCTTAGAGTTGCTGTCACGTCCGTTTTTAACACTTCCTTGCCCCTTCTTATGTGCCATGTCTATTTAGGTGATTGTTTATTTTTAAATTAGAGTTGGAAATTAAGCGCTTATCTCTTTGATAGTCAGTCTCGTCAAATGTTGTCTATGTCCCTTAGTCTTGTGGTAGCCTTTTCTACGCTTAAATTTGAAAGCAGTAACTTTCTTCGCACGGTATTGGTCAACTACTTCAGCTGTTACTGTGGCACCGGCAATTGTAGGGTTGCCTACTTTGACTTCCCCTTCATCAGAGAACATCAAAACACTGTCAAAAGTTGCATCAGACCCAACTTCAAGGTCTAGCTTCTCGACATCAATACTANCACCTTGAGAAACTTTGTACTGCTTTCCACCAGTCTTTATGATTGCGTAGGACATTNTAATTATAAATTTTTAGGTTAAAAACAAGACTTTTAACCCTTCTTGAGGGGCGGAGAAGCTTCCACATTCAAACGNATCCATCAAGCGCTTTTTTCGATATTTATTGATTATGATATCATTATAAANATTTAAAAAGTATAATTACTTCCAATAATTGTTAGGAGTTCTTAAATAATTGGGTGNAAATCGNTNATTTTAGGCTTCAAGTTCAATAATAATCGATTAATGATCAAATAAAATCAGCGATATCGATAGTTTTTTAATGCCAACCCTCCCCCCGAATCTCCACCATTTGGAACTTTTCTATTATGTTGCAAAATATAANGGNATTACACCNGCAGTAAGAAAAATGCCTTATGGGATTCAACAGCCCGCGGTTTCTGGGCAAATGCTTCAGCTCGAACAAGAGCTTGGGGTTAAACTTTTTAATCGNAGACCTTTTGCTCTTACTCATGCTGGAAATCAACTCTATGACTTCCTAGCTCCATTTTTTTCTGAATTGCCTGGAATAGCAGAACAACTCATAGGTGAAGAGAGTTCTCATTTACGACTTGCTGCATCAGGAACAGTTCTCGCAAATCATTTGCCAGAACTACTCGATGATCTCAAGAGAGATTATCCCAAGCTTAAAATAAGTATGACTGAATTAATCGCTTCTGAAGCTGCAGAAAATTTATTAGCAAATCAAGAGATAGACATTGCAATAACAACCCTTCACTCAAACTCAACAAGTTCATTAAAAACNATTGAGCTTTTAAAAACCCCTCTCATTNTAATCGTACCTGATAATTCTGAAGTTAAAACATTNTCAAAACTAACTAGTGGTGATACNCAAATAATNAANGAACCGCTAATTTCACTTTCATCAGAACATGCAATTAATGTTATNTTTCAAAATGAATTAAAAAATAGGGGGATAGATTGGGATACGCATATAGAAGTTAGCTCACTTGAACTAGTGACTAACTATACAAGTAGAGGATACGGAATAGGTTTAACTTTAGATGCGCCTGGAATTGAAATACCAAAAGGTTTAAGAAAAATCAGCCTTCGAGGGTTTCCTCATCTAAAGATTGGTATCTTGTATCAAGGAAAATTAAAACCCATAGCAGAAAATTTTGCTCTAGCCTCTGCAAAATATGCTAAAAACTTAAAATCATAATTCTAAAAGTAAGCAGATGTTAAAAGGTCTTATTTTNGACTTCGATGGACTCATNGTTGACACCGAAACTGTAATTTACGAAACATGGAAACGCGTCTATGAAGACAATGAGCAATCACTTAAACTTACCGACTATAAACAATGTGTCGGTAGTGACTTTACTCAATTTGATCCGGGCAAGGAGTTAGAAAAACGATGTGGTAAAAAATTTGATTGGAATAAAATTAATGAACAAAGNGAAAAAATAATTAGAGACACTTTGGAAACACAAAAAGCGCGGCCTGGAATCTTGGATTTTTTGGAGGAAGCTAGTAAATTTGGATTAAAAATGGCAATTGCATCAAGCTCTTCTAAAGGTTGGGTTTTAGGTTGGGTGGAAAAGCTAAAGATAAAACATTACTTCGAGCAGTTTTTTAACAGAGACGACGTCAAGAAAATCAAGCCCGCACCCGACCTATTCTTGTCATCTTGTGAAGCTTTAAATATTAAAACTTCTGAAGCGCTAGTGCTTGAGGATTCTGAAAATGGACTCAAAGCAGCGACTTGCGCTGGAATAAAGTGTGCGATTATCACTAATAAAATAACTGAAGGTGGTAACTTTTCAGATGCCGTCATTGAAACGGATAGTTTTTACGATGAGCAGCTAAAAAAGCTTCTCATCGATCTATGATCAGTAACATTAAAAAACGAGACTTAAAGATCTTTAACCCGCATTATTATAGCCTTTACTTTTGGTTGTGACGATGGCAACAAGAGACTACAAAAAATGCCAAAAGATACTCATATAAAGAAAATTCTGCTAATTGGATCAGGGCCAATCGTTATCGGTCAAGGATGTGAGTTTGACTATTCGGGAGTTCAAGCTTGCAAAGCTTTAAAAGAAGAAGGTTACGAAGTAATACTCGTTAATTCAAATCCTGCTACAATCATGACCGATCCTGAATTTGCTGATCGGACATATATAGAGCCAGTAACACCAGAAATTGTCGAAAAGATAATTATTCGAGAAAATCCAGATGCATTATTACCAACTCTTGGTGGCCAGACTGGGCTCAACACTGCAATGGAGCTAGTCAGAAGAGGAATCCTTGAAAAAAATAATGTTAAGTTAATTGGAGCCAATGCTGAAGCTATTGAAAAAGGCGAAGACAGACTAGCTTTTAAAGAGGCAATGATAAAAATTGGGCTAGATATTCCTCAATCAGGAGTAGCTCACACAATGGATGAGGCCATTGAAATTGCTAAAGATATTTCCAAAAAAACAGGTNNCCGTTTTCCTTTAATCATTAGGCCTGCTTATACGCTAGGTGGTAGTGGTGGAGGAATAGCTTATAATAACGAGGANTACGAAGAAATTGTTAATCGAGGCCTNGACATGTCTCCGGTCACGGAAGTTTTAATCGAAGAATCTTTGCTAGGCTGGAAAGAATTTGAAATGGAAGTCATGCGAGACCGAAAAGATAACTGTGTGGTTATTTGTTCCATAGAGAATTTAGATCCCATGGGCGTCCATACAGGTGATTCAATTACCGTAGCACCAACTCAAACTCTCACTGATAAGGAGTACCAAATTATGAGGGACGCATCTTTTGCTATTATCAGAGAAATAGGTGTAGAAACTGGAGGCTCCAATATTCAATTTTCAATGTGTCCAGATACTGGACGAATGATAGTTATTGAAATGAATCCAAGGGTCTCAAGATCTTCGGCTCTCGCTTCGAAAGCTACAGGATTCCCCATAGCAAAAATTGCCGCCAAGCTTGCAGTCGGTTATACTCTTGATGAGCTTCCTAATGACATTACAAGAGAAACTCCTGCAAGTTTTGAGCCAACAATAGATTATTGTGTCGTCAAAACTCCTAGGTTTACATTCGAAAAATTCCCATCTGCTGATGATTCTTTAACAACACAAATGAAAAGCGTTGGCGAGGCAATGTCGATTGGAAGAACTTTCAAGGAAGCAATGCAAAAAGCTTTAAGATCTTTGGAAACTGGCCGTTTTGGCTTTGGAGCCGATGGTAAAGAGCTGANCGTCGAAGATAAAGAAAAACTACTTTCCAAAATAGCGATTCCAAACGCTGAAAGAATATTTTATCTCAGAGAAGCTTTTAAGCTGGGTATGAATATAGAAGAGCTCTATGAAATTACTGGAATTGATCGTTGGTTCCTTAGACAACTTGAAGACATTTCAACCTATGAAGAAAAAATTAAGTCAGATGATACTGATGTTGATTTTAAAGCTGCAAAAAAATTAGGTTTTTCCGATCGTCAAATCTCTCATCTCACCAATCAAACTGAAACCCAAGTCAGAGAATCTAGAAAAAAACAGGGTATATTGCCTACCTACAGATTAGTTGATACTTGCGCTGCAGAATTTGAAGCGTTTACTCCTTATTACTATTCGACCTACGGGGACGAAAATGAAACTCGGGNTGGGGAAACTAAGAAAATTATGATCTTAGGTGGCGGACCTAATCGTATAGGACAAGGAATAGAATTTGATTACTGCTGTGTTCACGCAGCTTTCGCACTAAAAGAACTNGGATTTGAAACTATTATGGTTAATTCNAACCCAGAAACTGTATCCACAGATTATGATACCAGTGACAAACTCTACTTCGAACCTCTAACATTTGAAGATGTACTAAACATATTCGAATCCGAAAAACCCTATGGAACTATTGTTCAATTCGGTGGTCAAACACCATTAAATCTTGCAGCTGGCTTGGAGTCTAACGGAGTAAATGTTATTGGGACATCCCCCAAAAGCATAGAACAAGCGGAGGACCGAAAATTTTTCTCTGCCCTACTTGATGAACTTGGTCTGAAACAAGCAGAAGCTGGAACGGCAACATCAGCTGAAGAGGCATTAGAAGTAGCTAAGAGAATTTCTTATCCTGTCCTTGTTCGACCAAGCTTTGTTCTTGGGGGACGAGCCATGGTTATAGTTTATGATGACAATGAGTTAAAATCATATATGTCATCAGCCGTAGAGGCTAGTCCTGAAAGACCTGTACTAGTAGATAGATTTCTAGAGGATGCGACTGAAGTAGATGTTGATATTATCTCAGATGGTGATGACTCCGTAGTCGGGGCGATAATGGAACACATTGAACAAGCTGGTATTCATTCAGGTGACAGCGCATGCGTCATTCCTCCTTTCTCTTTAAGTGACACAATTAAAAGTGAAATCACCGATGCTTCTAAGGCGCTAGCAAAAAAATTAGAAGTTAAGGGTTTAATGAATATTCAGTTTGCCGTAAAGGGTGAGGAACTATATGTCATAGAGGTTAACCCTAGAGCATCAAGAACCGTTCCATTTGTTTCAAAAACGATTGGTGTACCACTGGCTAAACTTGCTGCAAAAGTAATGGCAGGTGAAAAGCTTAAAGACCTTGGGTTTACTAAGGAAATTACACCTGATCATTACTCTGTAAAAGAAGCAGTTTTCCCATTCGTTAAATTTCCAGGGACAGATATTGTTCTGGGACCAGAAATGAAAGCAACGGGTGAAGTCATGGGAATCGATAATGATTTGGGAATGGCATATGCGAAATCACAAATGGCTGCATCTTCTCCATTACCGACTGAAGGAAATATTTTTATAAGCCTGAAAGACAGAGATAAGGAAAAGGCAATAGACATTATAAGAGAATACCACGAACTTGGTTTTAATCTTTACTCAACCTCAGGCACTGCAAAAGTAATCGACGATGCAGGAATACCCGTAACCAAACTATTTAAGCTTGCTGAAAAACGTCGTCCTAATGTTTTAGATATGATTAAAAATGGTGANCTTAATTTCGTCATCAATACTCCGAGCACTGAAAGAACCCCGCGCGCTGACGAAGTTAAGATCCGAAGTTCCGCAGTTGCTAACAGTATCCCTGTAATGACTAANCTTCGGGCTGCAAAAGCCAGTGNACTCGCGATACNTTCATTGAAGTCACTTAATACTGGGGTCCGAACAATTCAGGAATTTCACTCAGATATTATTTAATTTCTGAATTTACACTTCATTTCTTAAAAGAACCGATCGAAAAAGGTCTCACTGAACCATCAGGAAAAAGGACTAACATACCTTTTCCGTGGTGATCACCCACTTCCACCAACCAAGGCTGATTAGGCCACCGATACGCTGCAAGAGGGCTACTCTTACTAAATCTAGTAGGNACGTATGTTCCTTTCATATCTTCTTCTTCAACCCTAGGATTCATCCTTCGGTAAGTTGGACAAATCCACGTCTTTTTTGGGATATCATAATCCTCTTCAAAAGTTTCAAACCAGAAATTCCAAAAGGTTTGTTCATCATTATTCTCAGGAGCTTGCGGAAAATGACCGTTATCAGTGTTGTAAGCGCTTAGAGCGGCGAAGAGGCTTCTCATATTACCAACGCAAGCTGCCTGCTCAGCTCTTCTTCTAATAGTGTCACTAAGTGCCAATATCATAGAAGCTAATACTGCTATGATCGATACTGTAATGAATAACTCCAAAAGAGTGAACCCACCTGAACTCTTAATATGGCATTTAGTCTTCAAAGCGAATATGTTCAAACTAAATGGGCTGACATCCCAAAAGATGTCAGCCCATTGAAAATGAATTTTGGAATTTTTTGTAAGCTAGCCCAGAATCGTATATGATATTTGAGCTCCAAAAACTGTAATAGCAATTATAGTTATTACTGGTTCCTCAGGTGGCTCAACNGGATCGGCTACAGGCTCTACAGGCGTAGCAAAATATAAAACACACTTCCGATCAGAACCATTTCCTGGCTCACCGGTTATTGGATTTGTAATGCCACTGGAGTTACCGTAGAAACGCGTGACAGGAGCATCAGAAGTAATGTCACACTGGAATGAACCAGTCACAGTACCACCTGCAGCACTAGCTGAATTAATAATTCCAGTAACTGATCCAGCCCCTTCTCCTGATGTGCGATCAGCAGTTCCGAAGCACTGCCCAATATAGACTGTTCCTTCGTGAAAGATCACAGACTGGTTCACTTGTGAAAACTGGGAAGTGACATCGTCAGAAAAACGAGCAAGGCCAACTCCATTTACCATGTACATTACTGCTTGGTATGTTCCTGTTGTGGTCTGACTATAGCTGTTGTTTGACCATGGGCCACCGACCCAAGCAAATGCTGAGGATCCAGAAATAACTAAAGCAGAAGTGATGAGGGTTAAAATCTTCTTCATATAATGAACTTTTTACAAAAAATGACGACATTATCAAGCAAAACCTCTAATTTTTATATTTTTATTACTTTTTATTGTAAATTTTCAGTGAGTATCACTGGATAGATTGAATTTTTATTCCATGATTAATTATGCAATTCAGCCAATTTGCTGATTATCATACCCACACACCTCTATGCCGCCATGCAGAAGGGGAACCGTTGGAATATGCCAAGAAAGCATTAGATATAGGGCTTGGAGAAATTGGTTTTTCCGATCATAGCCCAATGAATGAGGATGGTTTTGATGATTGGAGGATGCTCAAATCTGAACTGCCAGATTACATTAACAAGGTCAAAACTGCACAAGAGCAAGTCAAAGGCATTCCAATTAAACTCGGACTCGAAGTGGATTATTTTGAAAATGGGCACGCATGGATAGAAAAATTATCCGAAATGGCCAATTATGATTACCTCATTGGCAGCGTTCATTATATTGCACCTGGTTTTGATATCGATAATCCAAAATGGATTGGTCGTTGGACAGGAATCGCAGAGGTAGAAGAAATATGGAAATCTTACTGGGAAATTTATGCGAAATGTGCCCAGAGCGGATTCTTTGATATTATTGCTCATTCTGATCTACCAAAAAAATTCGGTCACCGACCAAAAGGAGATTTAAGAAGATTTTACGAACCTGTTATTATTGCAGCGAAGGAAGCTGACATATGTATAGAAATTAATACGGCTGGTTGGAGAAAGGATTGTAAAGAACAGTATCCTGAAAGAGAATTTTTAGAAATGATGGTTGCTGCTAATATCCCTATCACGATCAGTTCAGATGCCCATTCACCTGAAGAGGTTGGAATGGATTTTAAAAGGGCTGCAAAACTAGCAGCAGAAGTTGGTTTTGATAGTACTGTTAGATTTAATAAGAGAAAACGATCTACTGTTCCCTTCAATTTTTAAGACTATATGAGATTACAGGTCAGAGATAAAATTGTAGACTTCTCGGATTGCACAATGGTCATGGGTATCATTAATATAAATGATGATTCATTTTCTGGGGATGGAACACTAAATCAAAACAAAGCTATGGGAATGGCAATGGCAAAGGTCGATGAAGGGGCAGACATCATTGACATCGGCGCGGAAAGCGCTCGGACAAATAGAGGCCCTATATCTGTAGAGGAAGAGATTAATAGGCTAACACCTTTTATTAAAACATTTCATTCTGCTAGATGGGATAAAGATCGCCCAAAACCTTTATTATCTGTAAATACTTGGAGGTCAGAGGTGTCACGCAAGATCTTGCCTTTAGGAGTGGATATCCTAAATGACATTGGAGCCCTAAGCCAAAGTGATAACGCTATAATTTGCTCAGATCATGGCACTGCGCTTTTAATTATGCATAGCATTGGACTACCTAAAGAACCGCACTTGGGACAAAAGTATGAAAATGTTATAGAGGAAATTAATTTTTTCTTCGAAGAAAAAATTAATCTTGCCACATCAGTTCGACTTAAAGAGGAGCAAATCCTCCTGGATCCAGGCATCGACTTTGCAAAGGACCGAGCTGAAAATTTAAACATACTTAAAAACCTTAGAGAATTTCACAAACACGAGCGACCTATTCTTGTTCCTGTCTCACGAAAGACGGTTATAGGAGAAGTCTTAGGTATTGATGATCCTTGCAGTCGAGACGCAGGGACAGTCGCTTGCTCTGTATCTTCTATAATTAGGGGAGCTGCTATATTAAGAGTACACAATGTTAAGGCGGCCAGTCAAACAGTAAAAGTTATCCAAGAGTTAATTAAATAAGAATCAATTCCACTGACTAATTCTACTATCCAATTGAAAAACTTGGCCAGAAACACTCATCATTTTTTCATGAAGAAAAATAATAAATTCTGCAGCCGATTCTTTGTTATTAAACATTTTCAAAACATGCTCTTCTAGAGATCTATTTTTAGTATTCTCGTTAACGTTGGCAGTGAATTTCGTTTCCATCCACCCAGGCAACACGCAATTAACACGAANATTTCTTTTTCCCGATTCTACTGCAAGGCTCTTAGTCAAACCAATTAGCCCTGCCTTTGACGAAGAATAATTACTCTGACCCATGGGACCAGAAAGCGCAGAATAAGATCCTATGTTAATTATATGACCTAATCGGTTTTTTAAAAAAACCTTTAAGGCTAACTTAGAACAAAGAAAAGCACCTCTCANATTCACACTAATAACTTGGTCCCACGATTCTGGAGTCATTTTTAGGGAAAGNTCATCATCTTTTTTTCCTGCATTATTGATTAGTAATGCAAGNTGNCTAGTCACCTTCGATTCNAAGAAAGAATCCACAGAANCNCCNTCTCTAACATCCAATTCGGACTTATCAGGACATAAAACGTCATATCCTCTATCTTGTAATTTAACAGCCATCACTGCAGCTAAATCACCAGAGCCTCCAGTAATTAAAGCTTGCGGAGTCCTTTTGTTGTTATCAGTCAAAGAAACGCATTGGTTGGAATTTAATTATCTTTGTTAAAAACTGGAATTTTTGCCCCGGACGATTTCAGCCATTTACTAAGTTCATTAGAAAGTTCAGCCCTCTTCTCAGGGTTTTTCTCTGAAATATCATTCTTTTCAGAATCATCAATCGAAATGTCGTACAATTCCTCTGAACCATCTTCATACCACCTAATTAATTTATAGGAACCCTTCCTTATCGATGATGACGGGAGATTACCAGAACCATGATAATGAGGAAAATGCCAAAATAACGGCCTATCTTGAAGCTTAGATCCTTTGAAAATAGGACTAAGATCAAGACCATCTAGATGCTGTTTAGTTTTAGATTTTAAACCAGCAACCTTCAATAAGGTTGGATAAACATCACAAGTTGTAATGGGTATATCACTTACTGAACCTGGAATAATTCTACCTGGCCATGAAATTATAGTGGGCACTCTGATACCTCCTTCGTAAAGCCATCCTTTTCCAGCCCTAAGCGGCAAGCATGATGCAGGACCCGATCTTAAATTTCTTTGGAGCGTTGATAGACCTCCATTATCAGAAGTGAAAATAATTATTGTCTTTTTGAGTAAATCCAATTCATCAAGTTTTTGCATTACCCTTCCAACACTGCGATCAACGCTCTCTACCATAGCGGCATATTCAGGATTATTCTGTGTTATCCTAGTAATAGCATTTTTCTCAGGTCGCGTTTTTATTTCAGTTGCAATACCAATTTCATCTAAGCGTTTTCGATATTTTTCTGAATCAGCCTTTAGGGCTTGTATCGGAGTATGCACGGAATAGTGAGATAAGATTGTAAAAAAAGGTTTGTCGGCATTACTTTCAATGTATTTGGTAACCTCAATGGAGAGCAAGTCAGTTAGATAAGAATTCTTTTTAGCATCAGAAAAGTCAGGTATATCCGTCGGCTTTAGAGGAATTTTAGGGAGTTTTTTATTACGTCGAAATGGATAATAATAAGATCCAGGAGAACCAGCCCTATTTACTCCACGATGATAATCGAACCCATGGAAAGATGGATGATCTTCATCTCTGGCACCCAAATGCCATTTGCCAAAATAAGCTGTCTGGTAACCCGAAGATTTAAACACCTCGGCTAAAGTATTTTCCTCTTTTGGTAGAAAGGAGTGATTTTTAGGAGTGACAAGAATTCTACGCTTTTGTGAAGCTCCTATCCAATCAGTAATACCAAATCTTACCGGATGCTTGCCAGTCATGAGCGATGATCTAGTTGGTGAACATACTGAAGATGATGAATATGCAGCCTTAAACTTAAGTCCAGAGGAAGCTAGCT
This sequence comes from Verrucomicrobiales bacterium, assembly GCA_002705125.1. Lineage (GTDB taxonomy): Bacteria > Verrucomicrobiota > Verrucomicrobiia > Verrucomicrobiales > DEV007 > EC70. Next base: position 17,143 of record PAHQ01000088.1, read on the forward strand.
TATCGATGTTTGGAGTTAAATGATACTTGCTTCCATAGCACCCCAAATCTGACCAACCTAAATCATCTATAAAAAATACCACAACGTTAGTTTTTTCAACCTTTGAGTCGATATCATTACTCTCTTTTGTATTTCCGAATGCCTTTGGCAAGGCAATGAATGAAAGCCCCAGTATGAATAAAATATATTTATCAATCATTAGGTTCGCTTGTTAAATTTTCATCTTACAAAACATCTTTACGTTGAAATCATTATTTCAGAGAAGAGTTTAAATTAATTACGAAGCCAGCTCGATTTCTACAATTTCGAGTATATATTTTTCGTGTGTTGAAGTCCGGGTATCCTTTAAATGGCGATAAATTTTTAATGCCTCCTTCTTTGGAAGCTTCTCGGCAAATTTAAAACAATAACTAGTAGATTTAATTCGAGAGTAACCTTTTTCTTTCTGTTCAGCTTGAAGAAACAATTCTAGCGTAGAAGAGTCTGCAATCTGCACCAATCCCCAAAGCCCTAACAATCGACATTCCTCATTTTCATTTTCCAAAGCTTCAATAAAAAAGTCTTTTGATTTCTCATCCTTCAATTCTGCTAAACCGTGTAAAACATTTGAATAAAGGCTTAAATTATTCTTAATTTTCGGTAAAGCGTTACGAAATTGCTCTGCTGAATTTTTCCTTATAGCAATCAATGCTTGAGCAGCATCATCAGCAATGCCATTAACATTAAGAAACACACCAATCGCAGGAACCACTTCGCCTCCTCCACAAATCTGAAGTTGGCGTATAATAAAAGCCTTAACTCTATCAGGATAATTTTCTGAAAGAGCCCTTGCTAGAACCAAAGAAAATTTTGCACGTATATCGCCTTTTAATTTCTTATCATAATTTGGAATTCTAACAGCCATAGTATGAAGTAAATGACGAGCTTGAATATCATTACCTTCTGCACCAGGATCTAGCAACCACTTCACAATCTCAGAAGCAACTAGTTCTGGATTCTGCATTGCTTCCCTTACCGATTTTTCTGTTTTCTCTTTGTTAATCTCACTGAGAATACCGCGATTAGACGGTAATGGAAAAGAGTCAAGATATGGTTGTATGTCCATGATGTTGTATGAAATAGTTTAAATATGCCAAGGTGAACGCATTGGAACATTCAGAAAACGATTGGCCTCTTCATCGCCAATGAACTGCTCTTTGTGAGGATCATATTGTAATTTGCGCCCAAGACGTATTGCTAAATTAGCAAGATGAAGAATACAGGCTGCTCGATGAGCGGCTTCAGGGTGACCTCCTGCTGGTTTTCTCTGTTTAACTGCTTCACCAAATGAAAGTAATGGTTCTGGATCAGGCATAGCTTTTATCTTTTCTTGATCATTCTCAGAAAGTTGAGATAACGAAACCTGCTTTGACTTTTTCCTGTCATATCCAGGGCCCCACTCATTACTGTCCATAACAAATGTAAATCCGTCTGAGTATGTCAACTCAATCCATGCCCACATACCTGTCACATCTGGATGAGATGGTGGCGCAAAGGCTTCAATAGAAACAGGGCTTGTGTCATCTTTACCATAAATCCATTGCTGTGGATCAAAATGGTGTTGACCCATATCACACATGCCACCTCCTTCATAGTCCCAGTAATTTCGATGAGTGCCTCCAACTCTGGGCGGCACATAAGGTTTGAATGGGCTAGGACCACAATAAAGATCCCAGTCAAGGTCCTCGGATGGAATCTGAGGTTTCAAACCTGGCTTCCCGCTCCAATTATGGAGTTTAAGGCCTCCTTTTTTAATATGAACTCCTGAATTTGGATTCAATAAACCACTGCGCATGATCTTATGTATAGTTCTACTTGTACTACTACGAAATGCCCCAAAACGACCAAATGTACCAATCTGAAAAATTCTTTTATATCTCTCAAAAGTTTTAACTACTGCTCGACCCTCCGCAATAAAGCGCGTCATGGGCTTTTCACAAAGAACATCCTTCCCCGCTTCTGCTGCGGCGATAGAAATTAATGCATGCCAATGAGGAGGTGTAGCGATAGCCACTAAATCAACATCAGGATTTTCCAATAATTTTCTAAAATCATTGTAAGTCTTAGCTTTCGGGTTTTTTCTTTTTACGTATCCATCAACACGAGATTTTTGAACATCACACGCTGCTACCAGCTTGGATGGCAAATCCTTTACCATGCGCTCATAAGTTCCTGGTCCTCGTCCACCACAACCAATTAGGGCTGCACCGTAAGTCTCACTCGGCGGAGTATGCCCCTGACCACCAATCACGTGTCTTGGAACAATCTGGAAAGAAGCCGCACTCACAGCAGAAGTCTTGAGAAATTTTCTGCGATTACTTTTCATTCTTAAATTTTTATAGGAAAAATTCCGCTAGAACAAGGTAGAATCGCAGACTTGATCATAGCGAATTAGCAATCTTTAAAGATTTTTCTTAACCGGTTAGCTCATAATATAAAAATGGTTATCCGGCAAAAATAGAGAAGATCGATCAACTCGATCACTATTTAGTGGATTCGCTAATAAAACCACTAAAACGCTCCATCAAATTATGAATGGAAGCTATTTAGAGTTAGCAGTCTATAGCAGAGAAATATTTAACCTCAAATAAGGCCTGCTTTTTTAAGAGTCACAAAAGCTCCATTCTTAGCGACTGTTTTAAGAGCCCTAGCTGTCAATTTCACTCTAACGAATTTATTAAGCTCAGGTACCCAAATACGCTTATTTCTTAGGTTGGGAGATACATCTCTCTTAACAACTTTAGTAACATGCCTACCAATTCCACCTTTTTTCTTAGCCAATCCACTACGATGGATTTTACTTCCACGACGCACTCGTGCTCCTGTAATTTCGCAAACTTTAGCCATAATTCTTATCCAATCGTTATATTGAGGGGGCGCCTAGGATAGATGAATTATGGCTATGGTCAAGGAATTTTGGTGATTTTGATGCTCCAAAACCTTGATTTAATAGACCTAAGATATTAGGCATTTATCACAATGCATGAATTTGACTATCAAAAAGGAAGATTATTTTGCGAGGGAGTTGATCTCGCTGAACTCGCATCTACTCACGGCACACCACTATATGTCTATTCCGAGAAAACGATAAAAGACAATTTTAATAGTTTAAGTTCTGCTCTATCTGATCTTGACCATAAAATTGCTTTTGCAGTTAAAGCGAATTCGAACTTATCTGTTTTAAAATTACTGAATGAGATCGGCGCGGATTTTGATATTGTTTCTGGAGGTGAATTATTTAGGGTTCTCAAGGCTGGTGGTTCCGCAGATAAATGCACTTTCGCAGGGGTGGGTAAAACACGGGAAGAAATAGAGTACTCTTTAGAGGAGGGTATTTATTCTTTCAATGTCGAAAGTGAAGCCGAGCTAAGGTTTATTAACCAAATTGCCAAGGAGAAAAATGTAATTGCTCCAGTTGCAGTCAGAGTTAATCCGAATGTTGATGCAAAAACCCATAAATACATTTCAACAGGTAAAAGTGAGAATAAATTTGGAATCGACTTTGAATTTATAGAAGGACTTTACTCCAAAGCTTCCTCTGAATTAAAAAACGTTCAACTAAGAGGAATCCAAATGCATATTGGCTCTCAATTAACTGAGGTTAAACCATTTTTAGAGGCAGTAGAAAAAGTTTCACCCTTAGTTGCAAAATTAAAAACACTTCACGGAATTGAATTCTTTAGTATAGGTGGCGGTATAGGGATAGTTTATGAAGATGCTCTAGCAAGCGGTAAAAAAGATTGGTGGGATAATAAAGATTCAAACAACAAACCACTTACTGTTGAAGAGTATGCAAAAAAACTTGTTCCTACACTAAAGGCTCTTGATATAAAAATATTACTAGAGCCAGGAAGATTTATGGTAGGCAATGCTGGCGCATTAATATCTAAAGTTTTATACAAAAAAATCGGAACAGCTAAAAACTTTGTAATAGTCGATGCTGGAATGGGAGATCTTATTAGACCTGCACTGTATCAAGGCCATCACGAAATAGTCCCTTTAATTCAAGATGCTAAAGACAATCAAGTCGTGGACATCGTTGGACCCATATGTGAAAGCGGCGATTTCTTCGCACAAAACAGAGAACTCCCTCACCTCGAAGAAGGCGACCATATAGCTCTCCTTAGCGCCGGAGCTTATGGGTTTGTAATGGCCTCAAATTACAACTCAAGATCATTTCCTGTAGAGATCATGGTTTCTGGAAATGAGCACCAAGTAATTAGAAAAAGACAAAATTACAATGATCTGATTAGAGGAGAAGAATTATACTAATTCTTTGTTTAAAAACTAATAATTTCATATGAATTCCACTAATTCAATCAATGTTATATTGCTCACCACTATCTTAACCTTATTGGGAATTAGTAAATCAGAGGCAATATTCGGAAAGAAAAAAAATACCATTTCTAAAAAGATACCCTCCGGTGAATATATTATTGTAAGTGGGGGCCCTGCTTTAAGACAATGGGAAGACTTAAGAAAAAAGAAATACCAACATGACAGATGGTGGGGTAATTTTATTAGACCAGCAAGAGTTAGAATTCAAGAGTTGAGAAAAGATTATGGCGAAGAATATGAAATAACTTGGCTAGTCTACAAACCTAGCTATGAGACCCGCGCATCTGAAGATAAAAACCCTCTCATTTCTTGGATAGAATCAGTAGAAAAAAAATACGGTGTTAACTTATTATGGATAGATAAAGGCAGTGACATTATAAATCATATCAATGAAGGAGGAAATAGAAGAAAGAAGAAAATTGATGGATTTGAATATTACGGACACTCTAATAAGCATGCCTTTTTAATTGAATACAGTAATGATATTATCGGAGCTAGCACTGTGTGTTTGCATGAAAATGAATTAAGAGAAATCAGTAGAAGAGCATTTAACCGTAGGGCTAATTGTGTTAGCTATGGATGCAACACTGGTGAAAGTATGGCCAAAAAATGGAGACGATCCACCGGAATCAAAATGAAGGCTGCTATTGGTAAAACTGATTACTCTAATCCTCTCAAACCTGTGGTTGTTGCTCCAGGGTATTGGAATGACTCCAAGCTCAGATTAAAACGTTTAAGGTAAAAAAACTCGCACCTGAGAAAAAAGATTATATTATTGTATGAACAGAGAGATTTCATAAGATAATTTTCCAATAATAAAGTGAAATTCCAGGATCTAAAATCATTATACGAATTGCCTTTTTTTGAGCTCCTCGCACGAGCTAGGGAAGTCCATGATGTGCATTGGCCGAAAAATGAAATTCAGCTATGCACTCTTCTATCTATTAAAACAGGAGGATGTAGTGAGGATTGTTCTTATTGCGCCCAAAGTGCAAGATATAAGAGTGGCGTGGACGCAGAACGACTAATGCCTAAATGCGACATACTAGAAAGAGCTCAGGCTGCTAAAGAAAATGGATCCACTCGTTTTTGTATGGGAGCAGCATGGAAAGGTGTAAAAAAAGATACAAAGAGATTTGATGAAGTCATAGATATTGTTAAAAGCGTTTCTAAACTTGGAATGGAAGTATGCACAACTTTGGGTGAGCTTGGTCCAGAAGAAGCGAAAAGTCTGAAAGATGCAGGCGTAACCGCCTATAATCATAATATTGATACTTCGCCTGAGCATTATCCAAATATTGTAAGCACGCATACATTCGAAGACAGGCTTAATACTATAAGGAACGTACAAGATGCCGGAATGTCCGTCTGCTCTGGCGGCATCCTTGGGCTGGGAGAGACAGTAGATGATCGTCTCAAAATGTTAGAGATATTATCAAATTTTAACCCTGCTCCTGAAAGCATACCCATCAATAAACTAATGCCTATGCCTGGGACTCCTCTCGCAGGTGCAAATCCTGTAGATACATTTGATGTAGCTAGAACTATTGCCTGTGCCAGAGTTTCAGTGCCGAAAGCAAAAATTCGATTATCTGCAGGAAGAACTGCGCTCAGTGAAGAGGCCCAAGCACTATGCTTCTTTGCAGGTGCAAATTCAATTTTCTACGGCGACAAGCTACTCACCGCCAAAAACCCACAATCAGCCCAAGACCTTAAATTACTGAAAAAATTAGGAATTTCTCCTCAATCGCCAAACCCTGAAATGGAATCTCCGGAAATTAATTCCGAACTCCCATTGGCTCCACAAAACGCATAAAAAATTTTCACTCTAGATAGATGAAGATTAATTTTTTTTTGCTGCTCTTTTTGTTGATTTATTCAACAAAAGTAGTGGCACAAAATAACAACAATGTTCCTAGAACTTATGCTCCAACCCAATCTAAAACAAAACAATCACCTTATCCATGGCACAGAAACATAACAGCAACAATATTTTGGGTTGGCGAAAGCCCGACAGCAAACAATCCAACTCATAATAGATCGAGTGCATGGGATCCAGATTGGATGAAAAACTTTGGAGGCTTCGACGATCCAAATCCGGTAAATAGAACCCGAGATTACAGGCCAAAAAAATTCATACCAAAACTAAACCCTTTTTATATTGCCTTACCTTACAACGATAAGGTCAATTACAAAAAAACTAAGACGAGCGCAAAGAGAGTAATTCCTTGGTTTAATAGAACATTCAAAAAAGAAGGCCAGAGTGTTTGTCATAACAGATGGGTTGCAATACACTACAAAGGCAAAATATGTTGTGCTCAATGGGCTGATGTGGGGCCTTTTGAAACTGATGATTGGTCTTATGTTTTCGGAAAATCTAAACCAAAAGCAAAGGCTAATAACGCAGCCGGAATAGATTTATCGCCCGCTGTCAGAGACTATTTAGGAATCAATGGAGCAGACAACAAATGTGATTGGAGGTTTGCGGAGCTAAGCGAAATCCCTTATGGGCCTTGGAGAAAATTTGGTATAAATAACCACTTTGCAGATATGCCAAGGTATGTCGATAAGACAAAAAAGCGGGAGATTGAGATATTAAAACGCGCGCGTGAAGCTTGGTTAAGGAGAAACTAAAAATAAAAAAAACCCGGCCCCATCAGGGACCGGGTGTCAGATCAAATCTGAATATTTTGACTAAGCTGCAGGCGCAGGCCAATCGTTATGGTATTCTTTATTAACGTATTTATTAGCTTCGTCGTTATTTGTGACTTTAATGTTCTTAGAGTCCCATTTCAATTCACCTTCACAACGAAGAGCAACATTACCAAGTAATACTGTCTCACTAAACGGACTGGCGTATCCAAAATTAGAACCTGGATAATCAATCGGTTTCTTGCCAGTCGCGGCTAAAACAAACTCTTTATAATGACCGACTGACCTTTCAATTGTTTTTTCCGGCCTGCCTATTTCTCTCATCTTTGCCTCGGGAATAATCCTTGGGCTATCTCCATAATCACCGGCAGACATTATTGATGATTTATCACCAACAAAGATACAACCTGTTCCTGGTAGCTTACGTCCTAATCCTAGAGCAGCGTCTGGCTTTTCACCACCATCGTACCAATAAAAATCAAAAGCAGGCCTACCATCTCTAGCAGGAAACTTCATTTTAACAACAGAGCTCTTAGGAAAGTTCCCATCAATCATTTCTGATTTTTTAACACACTCAACGCTTGTCGGTGCACCTGGATCCATAGCCCAGAAAAATGCGTCCATTGTATGACATCCCATGTCACCTAGGGCGCCAGCTCCAAAGTTCCAGAAACCACGCCACTTAAATGGGTAAACGCCCTTTTTATAAAGCTGGGTTTTGGGAGCAGGGCCTACGTATACATCCCAATCAATGCTACCTGGAATTGGGTCTGCTTTTTTGGGATTGGCTACTGGTTGAGGCCAAACTGGTCTATTTGTCCAACAGTGAACTTCAGAAATCTTTCCAAGTGCACCCTGTTGAATCCACTCAACCATAAGTCGATTACCTTCATTAGAATGCCCTTGATTACCCATTTGTGTTGCAAGTTTGTACTTGTCACGAGCAATTCCAAGTTGACGGGCTTCCCAAACAGTATGGGTCAGAGGCTTTTCACAATAAACATGCTTACCAAGCTTCATGGCCTGAATAGCAGCAGGATAATGGTGATGGTCAGGAGTTGCGATTGAAACGGCATCATAATTGTCTTTTTCTTTCTCAAGCATTTCACGATAATCGCGATATCCTTTTGCTTTTGGCCATTTACTCTTCGCTGAGCCCCACTTTGACTCATCAACATCACAGTAAGTATTGCATATGCAACCTTCTCCAGCAGCCATGTTGACATGCGCACCAGCGCGGCCACCAGTACCGACGTGAGCAATTCTAAGTTTTTGACCATGGTGGTCAGCGACGAGGATATTTGGAGCCATCATTGCACCACCACTTATAGCAGTGGATGTTTTGATGAAATTCCTCCTTGATAGGGGTTTTATTTTATTACTCATGATTAATAGTTTTCCGTTTATGAATTTATGTAAAAGTCTTCTATGAATATTATTATTAAAGTTAAAAATTAGATCGATTTAATCTTTATATTTCTGTAAGCGACTGGTCCGTGGTCTCCTTGGAACATAATTGGACCTTTGGCAGCTTCTTTTCCTGTCACACCACTTGGAGTGGGGCCCTTCATTTCAACATTTTCGTGTAAAATCTGACCATTAAGTTCTACTTTGATAAACTTAGCATTACTTATTTTCTTGCCACCTTCATCATATCCTGGCGCCTGAAAATCGATAACATATTTCTGCCACTCTCCAGGTTTCTTACAAGCATTCACCTTTGGTGGTTGAGCACCATATATAGCCCCCATATCTCCTCCTCCAAGCTTGGCCTTACCATAGCTATCTAATACTTGAACCTCATATTCACCCATTACATAAATTCCTGAATTTGCCCCTTTAGGTACCATAACTTCCAATTCGATACGAAACTTTCCACCCCACTTCTTAGAGGAATAAATATCCCAGCTCTGACCATGCCCAGCAACTTTATTAATCATTGCTCCATGACCTTCTCCAGCATTTAATGTTTTTGGATTATCTTTTGATTGAGTTGGAATACCAACTAACCAAGAGTCTTTACCTTTTGATTTCTTTTTTGTAGACCAGCCCTTGAGATCTTTTCCATTAAATGGCGAGCCAGCATGATGATCAGCTAAAACGATACCTGACATCAATATCATAGTGGTGAGTATTGTAGAGAATTTCATTATCATTATAATTTAAATGCTTAATTATGGGGGTATCTCAACGAGAAGTGATAATTGTCTAGAATTTTATGTTAAATGGTCAAGCCTCAATTAACAATCAAACGGCTTAAATTTAATAAAATCATACTTATTGGTAAGATATTTAGGAATTAATTACTGATAACTAAAATATTATTCGTTTTCAGCCAAGTATCGCTCTGCTTCAAGAGCAGCTTTACAACCATCACCAGCTGCAGTTATAGCCTGTCTGTAAACGTGATCTGCAACGTCACCAGCAGCAAAAAGCCCTTCGACATTTGTTTTCGTGCAGCCTGGAACTTGGATGATGTAACCATTTTCGTCAGTATCAACCAAACCTTGGAGAAATTGTGCATTAGGAACATGACCGATTGCCACAAACACACACTTTAAATCTAATTCTTTTTCCTCATTTGTTTTTATATTAATAACCTTCACAGCTTTCATTTCACCATCATCGTCAGTTAAGTATTCGGTTACCTGACTATCCCAGACCGGTTCAATCTTTTCATTATCAAGCGCCCTTTCAGCCATTATTTTAGAGGCTCTGAGTTCATCACGACGATGAATCAAATAAACTTTGGAAGCAAAACGAGTTAAGAAAGTTGCCTCCTCACACGCTGAGTCTCCACCACCAATTACAGCCACAGGAACATCTCTGTAAAAAGCACCATCACAAGTAGCACAAGAAGTTAATCCATGACCTATCAATTTTTCTTCACCTTCTAGGCCTAAGTGTCTTGGAGCTGCTCCAGTGGCAACTATTACAGTTTCAGATTCATACTCTTGGTCTCCGCAGAATATTGAAAAACTCTGGCTATTCTTCTTAACTGAATCGACTTTTTTATATTCAACCCTTGCTCCAAATTTTGTTGCCTGTTCCTGCATTTTCATCATCAGTTCAGGCCCCATCATTCCTTCAGGAAAGCCTGGATAGTTTTCAACTTCAGTGGTAGTAGTTAATTGACCCCCTGGCTGATCACCTGCTAAAACTAGCGGTGAAAGGTTAGCTCTTCCTGTATAAATTGCTGAAGTCCACCCAGCGCAACCAGTTCCAATAATTATAACTTTTTCCATTGTACATGATTATGGCTATAATATTGCCAAGGTCAAATCTGACTTCAATTTCTATTACGAAGCAAATATTTCAGTAATAGATTCCATCGACAAGAAGTTCGATACCAAGGGCTGAGAAAAATCTTTTTGTGACTGCTGCCATGTGGCTAAAATTCCATCATTCGTTACTATTGTTGATATATAACGGCTACATCCAGTTCCTTGAGGGGATATAAACATCGGGAAATCCTCTGAAAACCTTAAAATATCAGGAAATTGATCGTCATAACCGATTCCCATACCTCCTATTTCTTCACATGAGAAACCACGAGGCCTTTTACTCGCATCAGGATTTTCCTCCAATGATCTTAGGCATTCAGCGCCATCATAGAAATATAATGACATAGGCCTATGATCTTCTAAAAGACCAACAGTAGGAATTCTCAATCGGTCAGTTATTCGAGTGCATGCGACATCCCATGAACGACCTCGTTCAATGGCATTAAAGGATTTAATACGGAATTTCTCTTCGCCTTGGCGTCTAATAGCAAGACCAGTATTTGAACTAGCCCAGGTGAAAGGGTGACTACAGAAAAATAACCCTACTCCTTCTCTTTCCTCACTTAAGTTAAAAGCAACTGGGTCCTTAAGGTGCAGCGATCCAAGGTCTTCAGTTCTTAAAACTCTTTCGATACTTTCAGCATTAAGTTTATCAACTGTCGGAGCAGCTATAAAATCAATATCCCAGACACCAGTTCCCTTTTTCTGAAAACTTATCACATCCTTTGGGTATGAACGATTTTTCTCGGTAGATATGTAGAGCTCTACGCCCGAATCATTAATTAAAAACGAAGACCCCTCTATAGAAACAACTTCCTCATTATCATGCTCTAAATCGGATTTAGAAAAGGACTTAACCTTTTCCCATGGACCATTTATAGAGGATGATGAAAATATAGCTAACTCTAAGCCCCTCTCTCCTTCGCCAACCCCTGTTCTCGAATCTCCATCATTACGATATCTGCCACACAGCCAGAACATATTATCATAAAAAATAATATTTCCACCACCAAACCAAAAACCTTTTCCATTGCACTGCGGCTCAACAATTACTTGAGCTTTCTTCTGATCAATTAACGAATAAGCAAATTTTTGCAAACGCTCTCTAATTTGATTAGTCATAAAAAAAGATTATAATTTCAGATCCATTAATCTACTCACTGTTGGTATAACTATACCAAGTTCGTTTACAACAGTAAAATAATCTGCATATCCTTTTTCTTTCAGTAAATTTATCAATGGCTTCCAAAAATTTTTGCCTGACTTGTCAATTCGATCGTAAACAACTATTGGTTTCCCTTTCATAACAGGGTCACCCATTTCCAGTAATAATAATAAGGCTAAAAACTCTTGTACTGTCCCTGCTCCACCAGGAAAAATCACAAAAGCATCAGATCTCTCGATCATAATTTCCATACGAGTATAAATGTCAGGACGCAGCCAAAAACTAGATAAACCCTCAGGTAAACCCTCCAGCTTAATAATGTGAGGAACATTTGATCCTCCAGTCCACCCATTAGCTTCTACCGCTCCATTAACTACAGATCCCATGATCCCTGTTCTTCCAGCCCCTGAAACACAACCGAGTCCTTCGTCTGCCATTTTTCGTCCTAACTCGTATCCTTCATCAATATAATTTTTATCTTTGATACTAGCAGAGCAAAAAACACAAACATTACCGATCTGTCCATCAACTGGTGGCGCCTCATACGAATAAATATCGTCAATATTTTCATCAATTGGGTGATGAATAGGTTCAGGCAAACTGTCTGAGTTAATTTTACTGAGAGCACCAATAACTTCTTCAGGTTCATTCACTGAAATAATATAATCCCTGAATTCTTGTTTAATTGTACCAAGTGAATTCAAGTGATCCAAAACATCAAAAAATGGATCCCATGATTTGTCCCCGTTTAGAATTACCGTTCCCTTAGCTTCTAATTTTTCATCTAAGGTTTGATACCCAACAAATATCGAAACAGCTTTGAATAACTCTTCTAACGTGGAACCTTGAGTAAAAACAAATGCATCAGAATCTATAATTTGATCCTGGATGGTTGATAAAGTGACAGCTTTATCTCCATTAGAATTACTGATGTCCCACCCCGAAGAAAAAAGCAAATAAAGGAGGCCTGCTCGAGACTCTCTTGATGGATCATTCTCACCAGTCACCCGACCGGAAAGCAATACTTTAGGCATATGACATTTGTTAAATTTAAGACACTGTGTCTATTTCTTTATAAGGCAACCAGATCCTCTTTGCATTCTATAAAAGAGAACAATGTAAATAAATTCCATAATTTGGATAGTTCAAGCCATACAAACCAAAAGATTTAATTTCAGATACGAGGCGCTTACTAATAATTGATTAGGCCACTTCTTCAGTTTCCTCTACAGGATCCATCTCAATTTTAAGGTTATCTATAATAAAATTTTGGCGATCAGGTGTATTTTTACCCATATAAAACTGAAGCATTTCGGATTCCGACTTATTCCTATCAAGAATTACCGGATCTAATCTTATTCCATCTCCTATAAACTCTTTGAACTCACTAGGTGAAATTTCTCCAAGACCCTTAAACCTCGTAATTTCTGCCCCTTTTCCACAAACCTCTATTGCATCTAAACGCTCTTGATTATTGTAACAATAGAATTGCTTTTGTTTATTACGAACTCTGAAAAGTGGAGTTTCAAGAATATACAAATGACCTTCACGAATCATCTCAGGAAAGAACTGAAGAAAGAATGTTATCAGCAAAAGTCTGATATGCATTCCATCAACATCAGCGTCAGTAGCTAGAACGACATTATTATATCTGAGCTGCTCAATTCCATCTTCAATATTTAAAGCATGTTGGAGTAAATTGAACTCTTCATTTTCATAGACAACTTTTTTAGATAAACCGAAAGTATTAAGCGGTTTACCCCTCAATGAAAAAACAGCCTGAGTATCAACATCTCTCGCTGTTGTTATAGAACCGCTTGCGCTATCACCTTCTGTAATAAAAAGAGTACTTTCATTAGCTAATTTATTTCTATCGCCATAATGAATCCTACAGTCTCTTAATTTTTTATTGTGGATTTTTGCTTTTTTGGCGCGGTCTTTTGCAATCTTACGAATGCCTTTTAAATCTTTCCTTTCTTTCTCTGCCCTTTGAATTTTCTCAAGCATTGCTTTAGAAGCTTCGGGGTTTCTGTGGAGGTAATTATCTAATTGGTCTTGAACAAAACCCACAATCCAGCTTCGAATTGGCTTCCCATCTTTAGGTGCAGTATGAGTAGATCCTAGCTTTGTCTTTGTTTGAGATTCAAAAACTGGCTCTTGAACTTTCACGCTAATAGCTCCTACAACAGATTGACGAACATCAGCAGGATCAAATTGTTTTTTGAAGTGATCCCTAACTGTCTTAACTACAGCCTCTCTGAATGCAGCTTGATGAGTACCTCCTTGCGTCGTGTGCTGACCATTGACAAAAGAATAATATTCTTCACCATATTGGCTGGCTGAATGAGTAAGGGCGACCTCTATATCTTGGCCAATAAGATGTGCCACTGGATAAATAGGTTCCTCAGTAATATTTTTTTCTAATAATTCTTTAAGGCCTTCTTTGGCTTTATATTTCTTACCATTGAATTTCAGGGTCAATCCAGAATTAAGATAAGCATAATTCCAAAGCATGTTATCTATAAATTCTTCTCTCCATTTAAAATCATTAAATATTGATTCGTCTGGTATGAAACTTAAGAAAGTACCGTCAGAAGCTTTTGAGCTTCTGGCTCGTTGCATTTCATTAATTACCTCAGCTTGAGAAAATGAGATCGATTTTGTTTTACCTTCGCGGAAAGCTTGAATCTCAAAAGTTTCTGATAACGCGTTCACTGCTTTTATGCCAACCCCATTCAAACCAACAGATTTTTGAAAAGCTTCTGAGTCATACTTCGCGCCGGTATTAATTTTTGCAGCACAATCCATTAGTTTACCTAATGGGATCCCCCTTCCATAGTCTCGGACAGATATGGATTCACCATCCAATTTCACGTCAATAGTCTTGCCATGGCCCATCACAAACTCATCAATACAATTATCAATAACTTCTTTAAGAAGCACATAAATACCATCATCAGGCGCTGAACCATCACCTCTCTTTCCTATATACATCCCAGGCCGTAGCCTTATGTGTTCACGCCATTCTAGCGTTTTGATATCTTCCTCAGTGTATTTAGCTTTAGGCATTTAATTCCGTTAAATATAATTATATTTAAGATTAGTTAACTAATAGCACGAAATGAACCCATCATCAAAAGACCAATCATAATTCAAAGAAAACGCCAATCTTAGGAACAAAATAATCTAATTAAACAGTCTAAAAATGCAGTAATTAGAAATTTTTTTATCAAAGAAATATCGACACCCTTTACAGACCGTAATTCCAAGTAAAATTATTAATATGGAGAATAACCATGAAAACAAACCGTATAATTCTCACAGAAGAAGTAGCCTCCTTACATTCATTCTACTGGGTGCCGTTATATATATGGCAACCATTCAAGTAAAAGCATGGTGGAGTGATCAGACAGCAGCCTCAAGTACACCAAGGGCTGTGACTCCGAGAGAAGACCTTAAAGAAGATGAAAAGGCTACAATAAAACTCTTTGAAGAAACTTCGCCGAGTGTTGTTTTCATCACAACAATTAATTTAAGAAGAGATTTTTTTAGCACAAATATTTATAAAATTCCTGCTGGCACTGGTTCTGGTTTCATATGGGATTCAGATGGACATATTGTAACAAACTACCATGTAATCAAAGGCGCAGACGAAGCAAAAATTACTTTGTGGGATCAATCTACATGGGATGCTAAACTTGTAGGCGCAGAACCAGATAAAGATCTAGCAGTTCTTAAAATTAAAGCACCTGACAAACGACTAAAACCTATCAAAATTGGAGAATCAAAAAACTTATTGGTTGGTCAAAATGCTTATGCCATTGGTAATCCTTTTGGTTTTGACCAAACCCTAACCACAGGAATCATAAGTGCATTGGGAAGAGAAATTGAATCCATTACAAGACGCCCTATAACTGGAGTGATTCAAACAAATGCTGCAATTAATCCAGGTAATTCAGGTGGCCCTCTTCTTGATAGCGCAAATCGATTAATAGGTATCAATACGGCCATATACTCTCCAACTGGATCTTATGCCGGAATAGGTTTTGCTGTTCCAGTTGATACAGTTAACCGTATAGTCCCACAGCTAATTGAGTTTGGTAAAGTCATTAAACCCGGACTTGGAATTAATATTGCACCAGACTCTTTTGTTACTAATCGCCTTAATACTACTGGAGTATTAATACTTAATACGGTTCCAGGTGGAGGCGCAAAAAAAGCAGGGTTAAAAGCAACGACTCAGGCAGCAAACGGAAGGATATCTATGGGGGACATCATTAAAGAAATCGAAGGAAAAACAGTTATAGATTCATCAGATTTATTCAGGATTCTTGACGCAAAAGTAGTCGGTGACAAAGTAAAAGTTACCGTGGACAGAGATGGGGAATCAAAAAAAATAGAAGTCACCCTAGGCGCGCTAAAAGAATAACTGCAAATATTTAATTGAGCCCTCGAAATCCATACTCTTCTCCTATTTTCAAGCAATCGTCCATCATAATTACACCTCCTGACGTAGTTGCGTCAAGAAGACAACTCGCCGCACTACAAGCTCCATAACGAATGCATTCCTCAAGAGGTTTTGCTTTATTCATTCCCATAATAAATCCTGCTGCAAAGGCATCTCCTGCACCAGCAGCACCCTTGATCATTTTATTAGGCAATTGAACAGATCCTCTGATAGCAGTTTCACCTGAAGACGAAACTCCAACAGCACCATAAGATGAATGTAGTATCACACAATCTCTAACTCCCATATCTAAAACACTTCGAGCAGCGTAAAGTAAAGATTTTGAATCACTCTCTTTGACTTCTAAATCCAAAAGAGAACCTGCTTCAAATTCATTTAAAAAAAGAATATCAATTTCAGGCAGGGAGGGTGAAATCACTTTTCTATAATCACCTAATTGAGCACTGACTAAGTCTACTATAGTGGTGTACCCTGATTTTGAGGCTTTAGCCAAAAGTTCACTAGCGCCAGTTTTTCCATTATCTAGGACTTTATCTAATGATTCGAGTAATAACAGATAACCTAAATAAAAATACTTAATTCCATCCACTTCGAGATCAACGTCTTTATCATTGAATAATGAATTAGCTCCTTCATGATGAAAGAAAGTTCGCCTACCAGTTGCAAGCACTGACATTGCGTCTGTGTAAGAGGTGCTAGCAGAATTAGTTTTAATTAATCCAGAAGCATCAATTCCATTCGCTAAACAATCTTTGATTATCCAATCACCATCATTATCATTTCCTACTAGACCCGAGGCTTTTAAAGGGAAATCTGCACCCAAACTAACAAGATCTTTGAGTAAATTATATGGACCTCCTCCATTAGATTTTGATTGTTCAAGAATAAAAGATAATGCGTCTTGGTCCGGATAGGTATCAATAACTTTAACGTGATCAACTATCCAGTTGCCAGCAGCAATGATACCTTTTCTCTCCAATTGATCTTCTGCATTCATGCCGATCTATAGATTAATCTATATCCTTATCATTCATAATTTATTGATATAGATTGATTACTTTTTTGAGATTCAATAGCAGCTCCAAATAATTTGTGGCTAAACAGCGCCTCATCTGGAGTAACACATCCAAAATGTTCACCGAGTACCCCCTCACGTTCCGCAAAAAAAGCTGCCCACATTTGCATTAATACATCAGGAAATCCCGGCTCAAATATTCCACCAGTTATGGTTTTAAAACTAGTATCAAATCCAATATCAATACGGCTCCACTTTTGTTCAGAGCCACGAGAAAAGGTCCAAAGAGTTCTAGGGTTTTTGGTGCTAAATTTTGCTCCACCTTCAGTACCAAGAACCTCAATAAACCAGGTGTCCGTTTCGCCAGGCGCTAATCTTTTCATCTCTAACCTCATAGGCACCTCACCTGAACCTTCTACTTCAACCCAGGTATGAAGCATCGCATTATCCCAAGTATCACAAATTCCTCCTGGCCTTTCGGGGTATCCCTTTTGTAATTGAGCGTAAACAGAATTTGGTTTCCAGCCTAGTCGAAAAGGAACATGACAAACATGCATTCCTAAGTCACCTAAAACACCAATTTCCCCACAAGTTGCTGATTGCCTCTTCCAATTAGCGGACTTATTCGGATCTAAATCACTACTGTGATGAAATCCTGATCTCACTTCAAGAATTCTTCCAAACTTACCAGACGAGGCAGCGTTGTAAACTCTTTGAGCTCCCGGGAAATAAGGGAATTCAGAACTACACCGTACAAATCTTCCAGAATTAGCTACCTTACTCAAAATTCTTTCCGCCGCCTCAAGGTCGATACCAAATGGTTTTTCCGCCAAAAGATCTTTTCCTGCATCCAAAACATCGGTATAAATTTTTTCGTGTAAATTATGAGGAACCGCCACATAGACCACATCAATCTCTGAATCGGCCAGAAGTTCCCTGTAGTCCTGAGTCAGAGTGATGCAACCTGGAACAGATTTAAACCAATCTAATGCATCAGCACTTACATCTGCAACTCCAATCAAAGCAGGATTTACATGACTATCATTAAGAGCAAACCATCTACCGAAAGCACTGGCGACCTCCCTTCCCATAAGGCCACCACCAATAACTCCGACATTAATTTTACTACTCATGAGCTAATTTATTTTATTAGATCCAGAGCCTTTTCAGCATTAACACCATCATGAACGACAGCCATTAGTGCTCTAGTGATTCCTGCGGGATTTTCATGCTGTATTACATTTCTACCGTAAACAATACCCGAAACCCCTTGGGCTATAATGTTTTCTGTACGCTTTAGAATTTCTTCATCTGAAACCTTACCTCCACCCCTAACAAGCACTGGAATCTGCCCTGAAACTTCAACCACCCGGTGGTATTGTGAGACATCATCAGTTGGGTCAGCTTTAATTATATCAGCTCCGAGCTCCACAGCCTGCCTCACTAATGGCATAATTTTTTCCTCGTCACCATTAACAGTATAACCACCAGACTCTTGGTTCTCTTTAAACACTAATGGTTCCACCATCATTGGCATCCCGTAAAGGTCACACTCTGGCTTCAATTGCAAAATATTATCAATGCACTGAGCATGGACTTCCGGCGCTCCTGAAATCTCAAATAAATTTACACAAACACAGGCCGCATCCAATTGAACAGCTTGAAGAGCGGCATCGCCTATCACACTACTGAATGGGGAATCTGGTAACTCCTTACCATAGATATTTGCAACATCCACCCGAAGAACTAATGAAGGTTTTTCTCTACCTAGAACAGATTGTAAATGCTTTGCCTGTCCAACTGTTAACTGAACAGCATCCGGACCGGCATTAATTACAGTAGAAATTGCAGATGATGCATCTTCAATACTCCCAAGGAAGCCATATTGATTAAAAAAACCATGATCAATTGCCACGTCAAAGCATCGTCCAGACTTAGAATTAAATAATCGTTTTAGTCTATATTCTTTCATTTTTTAGTAATAAAATTTTAAACCCAAAGTAGAGAATTAAACAAGCAAGCTCTTGATAGGTATTTAAACAAAAAAACCCAACCCCTTGAAGGGATTGGGTATTTTTTCTCATTATATAAAATAAAGAGAATTAAACTGGCAACGACCTACTCTCACGTAGCCTTTCGCTACACTACCATCGGCGCTGCAATGTTTCACTTCCGTGTTCGGGATGGGAACGGGTGGTTCCACTACGCTATGGTCACCAGAATCCACAA
>PAHQ01000089.1 GCA_002705125.1 Verrucomicrobiales bacterium
TTCAAAACTTTAATTTAAAAATTCAGTTAGAACAATTAAAGGCAATGAATTCAATATCTGATAAAATTGAAACTCTTAATGCTAGAATTAATGAACTCGCAGTAAAGGTTCAAGAGAAAGATGAAAAAATCGCGATTCTTAAAATGCGTCCTACTCTTGAAGAGGTCCAAGAAGGTCGTGCAGGATCAGTAGTATTAACAGTTGAGCCCGATGGCGATAATATAACTTTGGGACTAACTATAGAACAAAGTGATAATCTCGTTGAATGGACTAAGCTAAATGGTGAAATGACTCGCACTATTCCAATTCCAGACGGCAAAAAATTCTAC
The DNA here is from genome assembly GCA_002705125.1 of Verrucomicrobiales bacterium. Classification (GTDB taxonomy): domain Bacteria; phylum Verrucomicrobiota; class Verrucomicrobiia; order Verrucomicrobiales; family DEV007; genus EC70. The sequence continues at coordinate 330 of PAHQ01000089.1, forward strand.
CGCTTTGCTTTGGATAAATAACGAAAAATTAGCATTAAGAGTGTTTCCAAGTTTTATATAAAATAAGTGCACAAAACTTCTTCAACTTTACACAATCCATGACAGAATTTTGATCAAAGACTAAATTCAGTCTGAAATAATAGCGAAAGAAAGAAGCGCGCCCGAGAGGAGTCGAACCCCTAACCTCCTGATCCGTAGTCAGGCACTCTATCCAGTTGAGCTACGGGCGCTAATTAAGTAAACCCAGAGAAGGATTTTGCTTAAAGTGGNGAGAAAACTACCAAACTAGAGATNATCCGCAAGGTAAAGTTTNAGCGATTATTTGNTTAATAANCTTCAAAAATAAGTATACCTAATTTACTGGAAACCGATTCTCAATTATTTGTAGCACTACATTGCCGATAACCTCTAAGCTTTTTGATGAAACAGACGTCAAGTCATCTCCTTCTTGGTGCCACTTNCTCCCGCTGATGTAATTAGAATCAATAATATCTAACGCGGGAATACCTGCTGCATTTAATGGAACATGATCATCGGTAATGGGAGTTGAATGAATACCAAATAAAGATTTTTTGCCTANCTGCCTTGCCGCCGAATACAACTCAGAAAGTAGATGCAANGGCGAATCAACGGGCGGATCAATTCTCATGTTTTTGTCCCCGACAAGATCAAGAACATANGCTGATTGTGGCTTCTTATTTTTAGGCGCACTTCTCCAGTACTTACCATAGTATCGACTACCATATAGCCCATCAGTNGCCGAAAAATCTACGACCGCTTCTTCACCATCAAAAAAAACAAATTCAATTTTCTTAGCACGTTCGGGATCCTTTGAAAGAATTCTAGCCAACTCAATTAAGACTCCAGTGCTGGAACCACCATCATTTGCTCCTACAAAATTAATCCCNTTTATAATTTTTGTATCATAATGTGAACAGATCAAAAGTTTTCCTCCACCATCCTTCCAATCTAAATCATCAACATTTGGAGAAAACCGTGCTCTCAAATTCATAAACCTCTTTTCCCCTACCGGAGTCTGNTCCTTAAAACTCTGACGGNAAACTTTCCAGCCGTACCCATTTAATAATGTCTCAATGTAGTTCTGAGCCTTGGCAATAGCTTTGGTCCCGGGNTCCNTTGGCNCATAANTAACCAANGTTTCNANATGCTTGTAAGCCATTTCACCNGANAAACCTTTATCGATACTTTTGCGAGTACATCCNGTCAGTGCCAGCAATCCAGTAAATGCAAAGGCAACACAACAAATAAGAGACCTGCTTCTCTTACTCCTAATCAACATCATCGATTCCCATGAGCTCTAGCAATCGCTCTAGGTCTTCATTATTATAATATTCAATCTCAATTTTCCCCTTAGATTTACCCTGATTAAGGTTAACTTGAGTAGAAAACCTCTCCCGAAGAAGATCTTGAATCCTTGCAAGAGCAGTCGATAATTGAGTATTGGTCTTACCTGTACTGGGACCTTTCCTTTTTGAAGTGGGGTTTAGGTGCTCGTTAACTAGTTTTTCAGCTGCTCTAACTGTTAGCCCTTCTTTAACAATTTTGGCTGCAATCAAAGTCTGATCACTATTGGATTTAACGCCTAGAATAACCTTGGCATGGCCAACACTAATTTGTCCTGNAACGAGTTGTTGTTGGACTTCGGATGATAAATCTAATAAACGCATCGCATTAGCCACGGTCGCCCGATTTTTACCAACTCTCGAAGCGATCTCCTCTTGAGTCATTCCAAAATCTTTAGCCAATCTAGTATAGGCATGAGCTTCCTCGACGGGATTTAAATCCTCACGCTGAAGATTCTCTATTAGTGCCATCTCAAGTACATCTCTGTCACTTGCCTCACGGTAGATCACTGAAACTGAATCAACCCCCAACTTCTGACAAGCTCTCCACCGCCTCTCTCCCGCGATCAGTTCAAGCTTACCTTTAACTTCACGGACAATTAAAGGTTGAATGACACCATGCTCTCTAATTGAATCAACAAGATCACTCAAAGCCTCATCACTGAATTTCTTTCTGGGCTGTAATGGACTTGGGACGACATCAGATAGAGATGCCGAAACGACCCGGTCTCCCGGTCCCGGATCAGTACTGACCGGTGTAAGTTTTGAGGTATCCTTACTAACTTTACCAATTAGCGCTCCTAATCCTTTTCCTAAAGCCTGTTTAGCCATGTAATGAGGCTAGGCGATCCTGAGCTAACTGACAAGACAAGCCGAAAGAAAATTACATTTACCTTTAAAAAAGACGCACTAATAAATTGGGCAATAATAACCCCTAGCCCAGGCGATAGGTAATTCGCGCTTTATCAATGTCGTAGGGAGAAACTTCAAGTTTTACTCTGTCTCCTACAACCAGTCTGATGAATCTCTTTCTCATTTTACCCGAAATATGGGCTAATAACTCATGGCCATTGGAAAGTTTGACCTTAAACATGGTTCCGGCAAGAACAGCAGATATTGTACCCTCAGCTTCCTGAGACTTTGAATCACTCGATCCTTCTCTTCGACGACGGCCCTCTTCGATGGCTTTTTTGTCTACTCTCCTTGACCGAGATTTACGTGCTCTTGTTCTTTTTTCGTTTCCCATAATTAATTGATTGGTTGCTATAAAAAACAACTAGATGTTATTATAGCACATTTTTTTAATTATAGCACATTTTCTCAATCGTTAATAATATAATTAGTAATAACGATCGGTAATAAACTTTCCTTTGTATTAATTTATTATGAGTTTTGATTTTTCATTCTCAAAGTTTGGAGAAAAAATTGGGCGTGATGGTGGAATTGTGAAGCTCATGAAGGATCTTGGAGAGGCCCTAACTGAAAATCAAGAAATGCGGATGATGGGTGGAGGTAATCCGGCAGCGATTCCGGAAGTCCAATCGATATGGAGAAAACAAATTCAATCGATTCTTAGTGAACCCGAACATTTGAATACTATCTTGGGGGATTATGATGGTCCCTCTGGAAACCCAATTTTTTTAAATGCTTTGGCTGAATCCTTAAATGAAAAATATGGCTGGAAACTAACATCAAAAAACATATCTATTACTTCTGGGGCGCAAACTGCCTTCTTTTTTCTCTTTAACATACTAGCAGGTGAATCAAGCGAAGGTCCAAAAAAAATTCTATTACCTATTACTCCGGAGTACATTGGCTACGCTAATCAGGGCATTCATGACGATCTTTTTATCTCAAACCCTGGNCTCATTGAAGAGACAGGTGACANGTCTTTTAAATATAAAGTAGACTTTGATAATCTTAAAATCACTGAAGAGATCGCTGCGATTTGTGTTTCAAGGCCAACTAATCCAAGTGGAAATGTTTTAACTGATGATGAGGTGAATAAGTTATCATCAATAGCAAAGTCGCACGGAATACCTTTCATCATTGATAACGCCTATGGAAACCCATTTCCTGGCGCTATTTATACATCAGCAAATCCAATATATGATGACCATGTGATACTGACTTTAAGCCTTTCAAAACTGGGTCTACCTGGAACTAGAACAGGAATCGTTATTGGTCATGAAAAGATTATTGAGAAAATATCTGCTGCGAATGCGGTCATTGGCCTGGCAAATAATAATATTGGTCAAGCAATAACAGCTCCACTCATTAAGAATCGTGAAATCTTCAGGATTAGCGAAGGCACGATCAGACCTTACTACTTTGAAAAGATGCAAAGAGCTCGTGAATATGTCAGGGATTCCTTCTCTGAATCCACTCCTTACAAAATTCATGATGGAGAGGGTGCGTTTTTTCTTTGGTTTTGGTTTCCAAATTTACCGATTACCAGCAAAGAACTTTATGAAAGACTTAAGAAAAAGAACGTTCTCGTCGTACCTGGTGAGTACTTCTTTTATGGAACGAATGAAGAATGGGAACACACACGTCAATGCATTCGAATCACGTTCTCTCAACCTGATAATGTTATAAAACAAGGTATTAAGATACTTGCGGAAGAAGTTGAAAAAGCCTACCAACTCTAATTTTTATTTAAGTAGCGAGAAAGAATAGGCTCAAGCTTTACTCTTGTCTTTTCTGGCCAAGATGATGAATCACCTATAATAGCTCCATCCAAAGAATGGTGTTCCGGCCAGTCTGGATTTTCAGGAATCTTTGGTATTAGCTCTTTAATAACCTTCTTTGCCGATTCCGCATTGGCTTGCAAATGACCAATCACAATTTCAGCCGTCACTGGTTCCTCCTCTACTTTCCAACAATCATAGTCAGTAATCATAGACATAGTAGCCAAGGCTATCTCGGATTCCCTAGCAAGTTTAGCCTCAGGTAAATTCGTCATTCCAATGACATCAAATCCAAGGCGCTGATTATTGAGCGACTCGGCTCTGGTAGAAAATGCTGGTCCATCCATATTCACGTAGGTGCCTCCATTGTGTACCTTACGCTCATGAATTGCGCTTGCAGTCTCAAAGAGCAATTCTCTCAAATTATAACTAATAGGCTCCCCAAAAGCAATGTGAGCACATATCCCTTCACCAAAAAAAGTATGTTCCTCACGCCGACTAGTTCGGTCGAAGAATTGATCGGGCAGCACTATGTCTCTAGGCGCGTAACATTCTTGGAGACTCCCCACAGCTGTAACTGATACAGCCCAATTAACTCCAAGAGACTTAAGAGCCCAAAAATTAGCCCTATGGTTCAACTCATGTGGTAAAATTGTGTGTCCTCTAGCGTGTCTAGGAAGAAAAAAAACTTTTCGCCCACTCACCTCGCACTGAATAATTAAATCTGAAGGAGGACCATAAGGCGTTTCTACCCGGTGTTCACTAAGGTTTTCCACACCATCTATGTCATAAAGACCGCTTCCACCAATTATTGCAATGGATGACTCTTCATTTGTTGTACTACTCATGGCTAATTATTGAGAAAATATAAAAAAAGTGAATTTACCCTCAAGAATAGCATGCCATAATTAAAAACCAATGATTTGTGAAAACAGAAAATTCAAATCATTAATACTGGTTTTGATATTCACTTACGGGATTCACTCAACCTATGCTCAAAACTGGGCTAATGATTTTGGATACGATGACCTTGTGGAGGAACTTTCCTCTGAGCCCATTATTGATTATGAATCAATGGTATTTATTCCAGCACAAGACAATAGCTGGAAATACAGGAAAGGAACTAGTGAAGCTTCTTCGCCTAGTTGGCAGTGGAGGACGGTAGACTTCCAAGAAGATGAAGAATGGATTCAAGGTCAAACACCGATAGGATATGGTGAGGGAGGTGAGAATACGGTTCTCACTGATATGCGGGGCCCAAGTATTAACCTTTCTCCACCATACACGAGTATTTATTTAAGGAGAAAGTTTATTGTCGAGAGCGGGAAAATTCCCTCTAGATTATTATTAAGAACATACATTGATGATGGAGCCATCATTTGGATCAATGGACATGAAGTGGCTAGACTAAATGTGAGTAAAGATACTATTAGTCACGATTCGACAGCCTACAGCCATGAAGCAAAATGGGAGTCTCAAATAATTGGCCGGTCTAGCCTACTTTTAAATGAAGGAGAAAACATTATTGCCGTGCAGGCATTAAATAGCAGCGTATTAAGCTCTGACTTTTCTTTTGATATAGAACTTAAATCCNCACCATTCAAAGTATCACTCGTTGAAGCNGCAGANGCTGAAGGGAGATTCTTACCTGAAGATTCTCCAAACCTANAGCCAGAAGACGGATATAATTTTCAAGGGACTTCATCTTTCGAAAAACAAACATTCAGAGTTAAGACATTTAGTGAAAGCGTCTCTTATGAAAGATCTGGCCACTCAGAGAGTGTGGGAAAANGATTCTTTAGCGACGAATCAATTACTTCCTGGATTCCATTAGTTGATGTCTATGCTGCCAATCAATGGTCCTCTCAGGATTTTTTATTATTTGGAACTTTATTGCCACCACTCACTGAAGAGAGCATGATTCAAAATCATTCTTGGATATCCTATGGTTACAGCGACACCAGTTCTGCTGCCGAAATTGATTCTGCAGTACTAGCTGAAAACGAAATCATTAGAAGGTTCGACTACGCAATCGATCGAGACCAATTCATTGCTTGTGTTGGTCTTAATAATGGAGATTCCTCAAAAGTTCCCTCTATTCTTGCCTCAAGCTACAATGCCATNGTAGTAGGAAACACTAATGGTTCACATAGTCGAGGAGGAACCCCGTCCGTTCTGGGCATTGGCTCCGGCACGGTAAATCATGATGGCGCAGGGCGACTAAAACCAGACGTTGTAGCAAATGACAACTCAACTAGCAATTGCACTCCACAGGTCAGCTCTGCCATTTCACTCCTTTATGGAATATCATCAAATTTAGGAATGCCTAATGCATGCTTCCCTGAAACCATGAAAGCAATTATTATGGCTGGCGCTGAAAAAGATCAATTGAACGACTGGACACGATCTAGCACCAAACCCATTGACCAAGTCTANGGAGCCGGAAAAATAAACGTTAACAACAGTTATAAAATTCTCACGAAGGGAGATCAATCATCTCTAGAAAAATTTCAATATTATGGTTGGGATTTTAAATCTCTAGAGTCTGATGATGAAGTTTTTTATGATCTTGTTTTTGATCAGGACATTTCAGAGGTTATCTTTTCATTGAACTGGAACCGTTCAATCATCAGTTCGCCTTGGATTAATGGAAGTAAATACAATGCCTCTANAGCTAACATGTCACTATCGTTTTGCCGTGATGATGGAGAAAATTTAATCCTTTATGATTTTAGCGATTCTAGTATCGATAATTTAGAGCATCTTTACTTGAGAGGGATTCCNAAGGGGCGTTATCANCTCAAAGTGGCAACAGATATATCTACAGAATTTGGTTTGGCCTGGAGAGCTGAAAAAGGTAATTTACCAAATTTGAAAATTGGTACNGACTCTCAAAATATCGTCATCAATTGCCAGAATCTCATTAAAGGAAAAGGTTTTAAACTTCAAAAATCAAATGACCTATTAAATTGGAGCACTCATAAAAATTTCACAGTNANAGANACGTCATTTNTTTTCAATGAACCCCAAGAAGAAAATCTGGAAAATAAAATTTTTTANAGGCTGGAGTGGGATCCCGTGAATTAGAAAAACTAAAGAAGTTCCATCTGGCCCTTCTTTCTGACAACTTTTTCTACCTTATTCTTAGTAATTATGTTTCCCTTAGAAGCCCTGCCCTTCACGGAAATATCGGCAAAATCAACTTCTATCTCTTTCACCCTCAGGCGTGGCATTGGTTTTAGCACAACATTAACTGTAGGTGTCTCTTTTTCAGAATCATGAACTGAAAAGAATAAAACTCTAGTACCGTTAGTTCCTTTTGTTAAGTCATACATTTTCTCCCTAGTCACGCCCTGGACAGTAAACCTCTTGACCAAGGTAGCCCCGTCTCGCCCGTCCCTATATATCATACAATAATATTTTGGTTCATCTTTTCTAAAGATGGCGACATGAGCAGGATTCTTCCCAACGTATGTTTTTTCTGCAACTTTCGAAACCTGCATAGTTCCTTCCCTACCAAAAACAATTAAGTCATCCATTCTAGAACAACGGTCAACAGAAACCCCGTTACTCTTCTGCCCCCATCCAGCAAATCCAGTCTTAGAATTTAAATAAATCGTTTCAGTTGCGACCGCAACATTCTTTGCAATGACCTTACCAAAAGTTGAAATCTCAGTTTTTCTTTCTCTACCTTTTCCAAACTTTTCCTTCAAGTCTTTGTAGTACCGGATAGTGTACCTCGTGATCTGTGAAATGTTTTTTTTCACTTCCTTGATCTGATCTTCAATACCTCGAATAACTTCATCCGCCTTGAATGAATCGTACTTAGAAATTCTTTTTATTTTTATTTCTGTTAATCTCACCACATCCTCTTCTGTCACTTTCCTCTTAAGTTTCTTTAGAAATGGTTTTAACCCCTTCCATATTTCTTCAATGACTGAATCCCATGTGGTGCACTCCTCAATACGGCGGTATATTCTATTCTCTATAAAAATTCGCTCTAGTGAATTATGATGCCACTTGTCCTGAAGCTCACCCAATTTAATTTCTAGCTCCCACTTCAAGAGGTCCCTTGTCCTCAGAGATGACTTCTTCAATAAATCATCAACTTCGAAGAATCGTGGCTTATCGTCCTCAATGACACATGAGTTAGGTGAAATACTTACTTCGCAATCAGTGAATGCAAATAAAGCCTCAATTGCAGTGTCTGGATCCAAACCCAGTGGTAAGTGAACGTTGATCTCAACTTTCTCAGCAGTAATATCTTCAATCTTTGATATCTTTATTTTTCCCTTTTCGTTGGCTGAAACGATATTATCCATCAGACCACCAGCCGTGGTGCCAAAGGGAATTTCTGTAATCTTAAGGAGCCGCTTATTTTTGGTTTTTTCTATTCGTGCCCTAACCCTCACTTTACCCCCCCGAAGGCCCCCGCTGTATTCTGATGCATCCATGATTCCACCAGTAGGAAAATCCGGCAATAACTTTGTCCGCTTCTTCCGCAACACATCAATGCAACCATCGATAAGTTCAATAAAGTTGTGGGGAAGTATCTTACACGCTAAGCCTACTGCAATTCCCTCCGCCCCATGCGCTAAGAGCAATGGAAATTTGAGAGGTAAATTCACAGGCTCCTGATTCCGGCCATCATAGGAAGAGGCCCAGTTCGTGGTCTTCGCATTAAACGCCACTGCCAATGCAAACTTCGAAAGCCGAGCCTCAATATATCTGGTAGCCGCAGCCTTATCCCCAGTAAGGATATTGCCCCAATTTCCCTGAGTATCGATGAGCAAATCTTTCTGCCCCATTGAAACTAATGCATCTGCTATNGAGGCGTCTCCGTGTGGNTGGTACTGCATCGTATGACCAACGATATTTGCTACTTTATTGTATCGGCCATCGTCTTTCTCTTTTAGAGAATGAAGAATGCGTCTCTGAACCGGCTTCAATCCGTCATACAGAGCTGGAACTGCCCTTTCTAGAATTACATAACTTGCATAGTCGATAAACCATGATGAGTACATATCATCAATATGTACCACTCCCCCATCATCTTTATCCGTCTTCCTAAGTGATGGGACTTTGGCTTTTTTTGTTTTCTTTTTTGATTTGACCCCTGATTTCTTGACAGGNCTTTTCTCATTTCCCAAGGGAGTCCCCTTAGGCACTTTCTTTTTAAGTACTTTTCTTTTAACGATTTTCTTAACGACTTTCTTTTTTGCCATGCAAATCTTACAGATAGAAACTGCGTGATAAGTATTTAGGGATTGTTAAATAAATAACGAGTTCATCTAATTCGTCAAATCAACTCTCATCCTTGATCCAAGATTTAAGCTATTAAAATCACTTAAAAAGCTTAATAAGCGGAGATCCCTTATTGACGCTGACCAATAGATTGATTATTCAATAGCCAATGAAAGCCATGGTAATGAAAGGTTTTGGTGACTCTCAGGTATTCGAACTGAGCGAAATACCCAAGCCTCAGCTCAAATCCGGTCATGTTTTAGTCAGAGTAAGAGCCAGTTCAGTCAATCCCATCGATTATAAAATTCGATCAGGTCTCCTCAAAGACTTGGCTCCTGAGAATGGAGTTCTTGGTTTTGATGTTGCAGGAATAGTCGAAGAAATTGGTAACGATGTAACCAATTTAAAACCNGGNGACCAGGTCTACGGCTGCAGTGGAGCCATAAAAGGGAATCCTGGAGCGATGGCTGAATATCAATTAGTTGATGAACGTCTACTTTCAATAAAACCAGAGAATATCAGTATGGAAGAATGCGTTGGCTTGCCTCTGGTAGGAATAACATCCTGGGACGCACTTATTAGAGGGGCGAAAATAGCCTCTGGAGAAAGGGTACTTGTTCATGGTGGGGCTGGTGGAGTCGGGCACGTTGGTGTACAGCTGGCCAAGCTGCATGGAGCAGAAGTATTTTCAACTGTCTCGTCTGAAAGAAAGGCTGAGATAGTAGANAGTTATGGAGCAANACCTATTAATTACAAAAAGGAAAGCCTCACAGAATACGTCAATAAGCATACTAANGGGGATGGCTTTGATGTAGTTTTTGATACTGTTGGAGGCGATAATTTAATGCGTTGTTTTGAAGCATCAAGGCTTGAAGGAAGAGTNACCTCGGTGAACACCAGAGTCGAATGCGACCTAAGTATCCTTCACCAGAAGGCACTCTCACTTCATGTTGTATTTATGATTATTCCAATCCTATACANCCAAGGGATTGGAAAATCTCGACACGGAAGAGTACTAAAAGAAATATCAAAGAATACCGAATCGAAATCCATTATCCCATTGATGCATGATGAGATATACTCATTTGAAAGAATTGGTGAAGCTCACGCACTTCTCGAATCAGGTAAGGCCATAGGAAAAGTAATACTACGAGGGTTCGACTAGAGTCATTCTTGCAAGGNATAATCAAAAAATAATGACAAANCCTGATCAAAAAAAANCGNCCTTCGTATTTGATAAGGTGCAGCATTGTTACAGCGGTGTGCCAGCTTTAGAAAAAATAGATCTCAAAATTAATGAGGGTGAAAAAATAGCAATTGTTGGACCTAGTGGAAGCGGGAAAACTACACTTCTAAATATGCTAAATGCCAGCATTCAGCCNACTNATGGAAGAATCGAAATACTCGGAAAGGATTCAAATCTTTACTCTCCTAAAGAACTTAAGGCGTTACGATCGAANATCTCTTTAATACCACAAAATCTCGCACTCGTTAATAGCTTTAGGGTATGGCAAAATGTTATTACCGGGAGNATCGGTGATTACAGTTTTCCAAAATTGATTAAGAATTTATTTGNTCCCTCTGAAAAAAAATTACTAGAGATTCATTCAATATTAGAACGAGTTGGAATAGAGGAAAAACTTTACTCCGTTACTTCGACTCTATCTGGTGGACAAAAGCAAAGAGTCGCCGTCGCAAGAAGCATCTTCCAATCGCCGTCAACAATTCTTGCCGATGAACCTGTTTCGAGCGTTGACCCAGCTCGCGCGGCAAGCCTAGTGAAAATACTTCTCAAGGTTGCTGAAGAAGAAGAAGCCACGCTACTCATGAGCCTACACAATTTGGATCTAGCCATAAAACACTTTCCTCGAATTATCGGTATCAGAAATGGAAACATACACTTTGATCAGAGCCCTGATCAAATTTCCCAAAGACAACTAGANGAACTTTACGAGCTCAAGGAAAGCGAAATTCTTCAAGATGGCTAAAAAGAGCATTAATTCATTGCCATCAACTACCGTCTCGCCTCTTATCGGAAAAAGACGATCAGTATTATTCTGGATAACTCTAATCACAATTATTTGTGGGTTTTTAATTGGGCTTAAGCCAGACAACCTTTTTAGCAATAACAGCCTCAAACTCGCTACTGAATTTTTCAAAGCGTCAATTAGTCCNGCCATAGATTACGAAAATCCGGTCGAAGGCACTGAGCCATTTCTAAAAGTAGTCGTAGAATCAATATTGATAACTCTGAGATTTGCCATTCTTGCAATGAGCGTCTCGGTGCCAATAGGTGCAATTCTGGCTTTTTTATCAACAACGGCCTGGTGGCCAGAAAANNTTAATAGTACTACAAAAAAATCCCTTTTGCGTACCCTACACATTATTGCTAGGTCATGGATNGCNTTCGCAAGGTCAATTCATGAACTAATATGGGGAATAATTTTTATTACTGCAATGGGGCTATCAACTGAAGCCGCGATAGTTGCAGTCACCATCCCTTTTTCAGGCATATTGGCCAAAATATATGCTGAAATCTTTGAGGAGCACAGCAAAGAAACCCAGAGCATGTTCCGAGCGATCGGAGCCGGTTATTTCGTCTCTTTTCTTGTGGGTATTATACCCTCAGCTTTACCAGACATCATATCTTACACCTTTTATCGTTTAGAATGTGCTTTGCGTACGGCAGCGGTATTTGGATTCGTTGGCATAGAGACTATCGGGTACAGAATAAAGCTGTCTTCTGATGAATTCCATTACCAAGAGGTGTGGACTTATCTTTATGCATTATTTTTAACAATTGCACTTCTCGAATGGTGGGGCGGAAAAATCCGCGTCAGCCTAAACAGTAAGCACGTCTAAAATGTCAAAGGAGAATNAAATTAGACGAATAAAAGAACTTCATCGTAATAGAAGTAAATCAACGATCGTAAGATTTAGTNTATTGGTTTTGTTAGCAGTCATTGCATGGTCTTGGACAGCAAAAAGCTTACATGAATCACTAATTAGTAAGGAACAAAGATCAGTAAACCTTCAAAATTTTCTAGAAAAAATTATACCTGATCCAACGCGAGAGTCAGGAAAATGGTCAGATTCATTACCGTGGGTTTTCAAAAATCTACATGATGATNNAGGACTAATTGCAGGCCTTATGACCTTTGGTTTAGCAACCACAGCAATTTGGATATCTGGAATCTTAGCTTTCATGATTCTACCTATGGCATCTAAAAATCTGGCAACTCATAGACCACTAGGAATCATGGTTAGTAATAATAAATTAACTAATATTCTATGGGTGATAGTTAATAGAGTCTCCCGCATCTTATTCTTATTTACTCGCAGCTTACCTGAATACGTTCTAGGGTTTCTACTATTATCTATTCTTGGGCCTGACCCTTGGGCATTAGTCCTAGCCCTTGCTATTCATAACTTTGGAATTCTTGGACGGCTCGGATCCGAAATAATTGAAAACAATAATTCAGAAACACCTAAAGCATTTATTTCTCAGGGCAGCGGCCGGTTTAATTCTTTCATGGCAGCAATGGTCCCCGAATCATTCTCACGAATGTTAGTGTATTATTTCTACAGATGGGAAACCTGCGTAAGAGAATCAACAGTGCTTGGAATGCTCGGCATCGCATCACTAGGATTTATGATTAGTGAAGCCAAAGCAGGTAGAGACTTCGACAAAATGATAGTATTGATTTTGTTTGGCTCATTAATTGTCATTCTTGGTGATATTTTATCTTACTGGGTTCGAAGTAGGCTTCGCCTCGATAAGAGCTAAAAATTCGATTAAAAGCAGATAAATCTGAAATATTTGGATTTCTCATAAATATGGATAATCTAAAAATTGCAGAAATTTGAGATTATACTAAAGTTATCTCCCCAAATAATCCCCTACTCAAAAGATGAAACTATACCTATGTACACTTATAGTGATCGCTATAAGCGCAATCTCATTCATTCAAGGACAACCACCCACGTATGAAGAAGATCCATTCAGGCAAATTCACGAGCTCCTACCTTCGCCGAATGAATCTCGACTCGCTTCAGGAGCTCCTGGTCCTAAGTATTGGCAACAAAGAGTGGACTATAATATTCAAGTTCAGTTGGACGATGAAAAACAGAGACTGGTAGGATCTGAAAAAATCAATTACCGCAATAACTCCCCTCACGAACTTAAGTACTTATGGGTTCAACTTGACCAGAACCGTTTCGCTCCTGGTTCAGATGAGTCTTTAACCAAGGAAGCGCCGGGATTGGATAACATGAGTTTTCAAAGGTTAAGGTCACAGCTATACCGTGAAACTTTCCAAGGAGGACATAAGATTAAAAGTGTTTNTAATCAGAAAGGAAAACCGATAAAANATGAAATTGTCGGAACGATGATGAGAATCGATTTAGACGATCCAATGACTTCAGGATCAAATTTTATTTTTCAAATAGATTGGGAATACAACATCATTGATGCAGACCTTAATCGAGCTCGCAGTGGTTATGAGTTTTTTAAGAAAGATAAAAATTATATTTATGAACTAGCACAATGGTTCCCAAGAATGGCTGCNTACACAGATTATACAGGCTGGCAAAACAAACAATTTTTAGGCAGTGGAGAATTCGCATTAGAATTTGGAAATTACACTGTTGAGATAACGACTCCAGCAGATCATATCGTCGCTGCAACAGGTGAGCTACAAAATCCTAAAAACGTTATGACAACGGAACAAATTAACCGTTGGAATAAGGCCAAATCATCCGGTGAAATAACGTTCATAGTAAACCCTGAGGAAGCAGAAAAAAATCAAACCAAGGATGAAAAAGTTAATAATAAAAAAACATGGGTTTTTAAAGCAAAGAACGTTAGAGACTTTGCTTGGGCATCCTCTCGTAAATTTATATGGGATGCCAAGTATCATGAATTTTCTAAAGGTAAAAAAGCATGGGCAATGTCCTATTATCCTATCGAAGCTGAGCCTCTTTGGAGTAAATATTCAACTGANTCTGTTGCCCATACCCTTGATGTATATTCTAAATTCACTTTTGATTANCCTTATCCTGTAGCAATCAGCGTCAATGGACCAGTCTTCGGAATGGAGTATCCAATGATTTGCTTTAATGGACCNAGGCCAGAAGAGGATGGAACCTATTCCGAAAGCACAAAAAACGCATTAATCGGAGTGGTTATTCATGAAGTTGGTCATAACTGGTTTCCCATGATTGTTAACTCAGATGAACGGCAATGGACATGGATGGATGAGGGCCTAAACACATTTTTACAATTTCTTGCCCAAGCCGAATGGCAGCAAAAATGGTCATCTGGTAGAGGGAAGCCAAAATCTATAACCAGTTATATGGCTAGCTCAAAACAAAGACCAATAATGACTAATTCGGAGTCCATTCACCAATTTGGAAATAATGCATACAGTAAGCCTGCTGCCGCATTAAATGTATTAAGAGAAACTGTGATGGGTCGAAAATTATTCGATTTTGCTTTTAAAGAATACTCAACGAGGTGGATGTTCAAGAGGCCAGAGCCAGCAGATTTCTTTAGGACAATGGAAGATGCATCAAGCAAGGACCTTGATTGGTTTTGGAGGGGGTGGTTCTACACCACTAAAAATGTCGANATAGGGGTCAAATCATTAANATTATTTGAAATTGATACCAAGGATCCAGACATTGAGAAACCCTTAAAAAAACAGAATAGAGAAGATCTTGATGCTAAAGACTTAATCGACGAAAGAAACAGGTCCATTTCTAAGGCGGTAGACAGGAACAGGAACCTTCTTGATTTCTACAACAAATATGATCCGCTCGATATAACAAAGTCTGACCGAAGGGAATACAATGAATGGTTAAAGGGCCTTGAGCCTGAAGAATTAAAATTGCTATCTTTACGAAAGAAATTTTATGTTGTGGAACTTGAAAACATTGGNGGCCTTGTCTCACCTGTTATTCTAGAGATCAGTTTTAAGGANGGAAAAAATAAACGAGTGAGAATACCAGCTGAAATATGGAAAAGGAACAACGGAAGCGTTAATAAATTGATAATATCTCAAAAGGAAATAACNCAAATTGAGGTCGATCCAATGCTAGAAACTGCGGACACTGATAGACAAAATAATTTCTGGCCTCGCAAAGCAATTGAATCACGTTTTCAACTTCAAAAAAGAAAGCGGGACAAGAATCCAATGCAGAAGGCCCGCGCAGAGGAAGAGCGATCAAAGAAAGAGAAGCAAACNAAGGTAGATAAATCAAATGAATAAGGCTTGGACAATAGNGGCATTAGTAATCTTAATTTATTCATTTGAAAATTTTTCATACNGTCACCCCGTACANGCAACNTTTGCTGAAGCTCAATGGAATCCCAAAACTCAATCAATTGAAGTTTCGCTTAGATTAAGAGGTGTCGATCTAGAATCTGCAATATCAGATCAAATNAAAGGAAAAGTCGATTTAGAAAAATCAAAAAATATTAATCAACTAATAGAAGGCTATCTCTCAAAGAATTTTTACGTGGTGCTACCATCAGGTAAAAATGTTTATGCCAGTTATTCTGATAAGGAAATCGGAATAACAAATACTTGGATATTTTTTTCCTTCAAGATAGGAGAAAAACAAGAACCTCATCTTTGTAAGATCAGAAATACAATTTTCTTTGATGATTTAGACGGTCAAAAAAATGTGATCGAATACAGGGTGGGCGACCNCAAAAAAATACTTTCATTCGAAGGAAATAATAGGGAGGTCTCTCTCAAACTAAATCAGAAGTAAACTATTATTGCTCATCTAAAAAGCTTGTTCTGCAAAGTTCAGCGTAAAGACCAGACATGGATAATAGGTCTTCGTGAGTACCGCTCTCAACCACTTTACCATTATCCATAACGTAAATATTATCGGCTCCTCGAACAGTACTTAGCCTATGAGCAATAACAAAACTGGTTCTATCTTTCATTAATCTTTCCANGGCCTGTTGGATTAACCTCTCAGTCTCTGTATCAACACTAGCAGTGGCCTCATCNAGAAGAAGAATTGGAGGATTCCGAAGAAGCGCTCTAGCTATACTAACTCTCTGTTTCTCGCCAACACTCAGTTTCACTCCTCGCTCACCTACTTGAGTATCTAAACCTTCTGGAAGGCATTTTATGAAGTCATAGGCATTGGCAACTTTCAATGAGTCCCACATTTGATCTTCGCTAGCGTCTCTATTAGCAAGNAGNAGATTCTCTTTAACTGTTCCATTAAATAAGAAACTTTCTTGNGTTACNTANCCAATAGCNCTTCTTAATGATTCTTTGGATATTTTCTTAACTTCGACCTCATCAATAAGTATATCGCCGGACCCATGTTCATAGAATCGTGTAAGTAAATTGATGACAGTAGTTTTACCTGCCCCGGTCGGTCCCACTAGAGCAATCGTCTGCCCCGGCTCGGCATTCAGATTCACGCCATTAATAGTTTGAATGCCTTCNNCATAATTAAATTCTACATCCCTATATTCAACTTTACCATTCACTGGAACCTTTAAATTAACTCCATCGTCTAGTCCTGGTTCATCAACCGAGTCAAGTATATCAAAGACTCTTTCAGCCGCTGCNCGACCAGATTGGAGCATTTGATTTAATTGATGAAGCCTACTGACTGGTTCGTAAAAAAGAGTCAAGTAGAGAAGAAATGCTGTGATTTCGCCCGGGGATATCTGACCTTGAAGAGCAAGGTTACCACCGAAACCAATCACAAGAATAAAACCAATTCCTCCGATAAAACTCATGGAAGGATTATAAATTGCCCATGCAAACATTGTTCTAAGTGTCGCTTTTCTTACTTTGTCACTAGCTGCATTGAACCTTTTNAGTTCACTCGCTTCCATTGTGTACGCCTTAATTTGTCTAATACCTGAAATGTTATCATGCAAAAGTGCATTCATTTCGGATGTGGCTTTACGAACAGTTCTGTATCTATCCCTAGTACTGGTATAAATCATTGCCCCTATAAATAAAAAAGGCACTGGCACGACAGCCCATGCTGCAAGGGTAGGATTAATCCAAAACATAACCAAACTCACTGCCACTATTTGNAGTAAAGCGACCAACCCCTGCTCAATACCATCAATCAAGACTCTTTCCATTGACGTGACATCCTCAGCCACTCTAGTCATAATATCTCCAGTTGGCCGATTATCGAACCACTTCAAAGGTAGTCTTTGCAGCTTCTCGTATAAATCGCTTCTTATATCGTAAATCACTTTTTGCTCGAAAGTGTTATTAAGCATGATTCTAAGAGAATTGAGCAAATCTCTACCAAAGTAAGCAAGGCAAGCTAATAGCGTATAAGAAATTAAAAGGTCTTCTCTTTTCTGGGGNACGGCTTCATCTAATACTAATCGAGCGATATTAGGAAAAACAATGGCCAATAAAGTTGCTACTATGGCGCAAATCAACTGTAACGAACCCAACTTTGGGTATCTTTTTAAATAGGAAAAAACTCTGAGTATCGTTTTCAAGTGCGGGAAATCAAAATTACAAACTAGCTAAAGCGCATAGAAGCAGTTATCGCAAGTACAGGTTAATAAAGAAACCATTGGAATATTGGCAGCAAATAGCCAAACTTCATATTGTGCCTAAACGTAACATCTTTTTCAGGCAAGAAAATAGCTTCTGGAAAGCAGAAGGCAAATGGATCAGGTTCACCCTATTAATTATATTATTAGGGGTTATTTCATACCTGATAACCTCAGTNAAACCATGGAAAGTGGGCCAAGGAGACTCACTTCAAGTGAATCCATCTGATAATTATGTAATTATTGGCACGTGGTGGGGATTTTTAATTAGCTCAATCATTTGTTCAACACTGCTTCTGACTTGGAGTAGGTGGTCATTCTCCACACTTAAAATAAATAACAACATTGACTTCACATTCAAAAAGACACCATCTTATTATT
>PAHQ01000090.1 GCA_002705125.1 Verrucomicrobiales bacterium
GTACCTTTTCGACCTTGAGTTAAACAAGTGTAATTTCCCGGCCCCTTTTTTATAAGCCGGTTATGAGGCCATGTCTTACCCCCATCAAAACTTACCCAAACTCTAATATTTTTTCGCCCCTCAATATGCGGAGTCGGTGAACTAAATAATAAAATATCACCATCATCCCGATCCAGCCTTATAAGAGCTGCCTTACAACCGTACACATCAGGAGGACCATCAAATAATTCATCATCCTGGCGCAAATCCCTCCAAGTCTCACCACTATCATCACTGTATGCCACCCATCGGTTTCCTTTTCTAGTGTGAGTACGAGAATTTATGTAGATCGTACCATCATTTAATTCAACCAGTCCCGACTCCCCGGTTCCATCCAAAGGGAAGGGCTCACTCGGTATCCAAGTCTTGCCATGATCATCACTATATACCGCATTAGTATACCCTTTTGATTCCTCATGCTTATTGTAATTAGGCATGACTCTGGAAGGCACTAGTAGCCTACCCTTATTTGGACCATGCTTAAGGTTAATTCCAGAATCACACGCTGCGTTAGGTATCGGCATGAATCCATTAACATCTTTTCCAAATTTAATTTTCTCAAGCTTCCAAGTCTTACCATGATCGCGACTCTTATACATGTATGGGGCTGGATACAGAGCAGTAATAAATAACATTATTTCACCTGTACTCTCGTCAATAATGCTAGTACCAAGAGTTGCGTGAGCATGATGCTTATCTTTACCCCATCCGCTCCCATCATAAGGACCAATACCTAAGGCTTTCCAGTCTAGGTCAATTCTTTTTCCAATCAATTGATGGTCTGACCAGGTCTCTCCTCCATCCTCAGATCTCTTAACGAAGATTTTACTTTTCTTTCTCTTATCAGGATGAGGTTCACCTTGAAGACTAAANATNANNACNGTACCGTCCATGGCAACATCAAGAACACCATAAACATTATCTTCATCCCAAACTTTAAAGCTTGGCTCCTTTTCAGATTTTATTCTTTCTATATCACTAAAACTAAAATCA
This sequence comes from Verrucomicrobiales bacterium, assembly GCA_002705125.1. GTDB lineage: Bacteria > Verrucomicrobiota > Verrucomicrobiia > Verrucomicrobiales > DEV007 > EC70. The sequence continues at coordinate 1,033 of PAHQ01000090.1, forward strand.
GGCTTCTTAAACTGTTCATTCCCATACGAGTTTACATAAACAGTAAGAAAAGCTGCTAATATAGAAATAAATTTTAGATATTTATATTTCATATCTTAAAAGAATTACAAAGTGATGAGCTGTTCGTCAAAGGTAGAGGAATAAAAAAATCTTGAGCGATGGTTAATTACCAATCAAATTCTAAGTCTTATTTCCCAAAGTATGCACATTATTCCTCTTTTAACTCTAATTCTAGTTAGTTTACTAGTTTCTCTTACCGCAGAAGAATGGAAACCAGTTCAAAAGCCTGGATTAATTCCGACCAGTATGTTCGAAGTTGATCCTTCGCTGGAAGTGACCGTTTGGGCAACTAGCCCAATGCTATATAACCCAACCAATATGGATATTGACCATGAGGGAAGGTTTTGGGTCACCGAAGGTGTTAACTATCGAGGTAGAAATGGGACCAGACCTAATGGAGATAGAATAGTTGTACTTCAAGATACTGATAATGATGGAACATGTGACACCTCTCATACCTTTGTTCAGGAAAAAGGTCTCATAGCACCGATGGGAGTGGCTGTATTTGATAATGTCATCTACTTGTCCCAGCCTCCTGATCTCATCGCTTATACAGACGTAAATCGTAATCTTGTATTCGAGCCTGAAATTGATAAAAGAGAAGTTATTCTGACCGGCTTTAATGCCATCAACCACGACCACTCTCTTCACTCACTAACCTCCGGACCAGATGGTAAATTCTATTTTAATAATGGTAATTGTGGAGCCGTGTTCACCGATAAATCTGGGAAAACTTTTTACATGGGTGGAACCTATGGCGGAAGTGGAGCCAATTGGCCAGCAGACCATTTAAAGAACTCAGGCAGAGAATCTGGAGATGGGCATGTTTGGACTTCTGGTTTTGCCGTCCGTATGGATCCGGACGGATCCAATGCAGAAATCGTTAGCCATGGTCTCCGCAATTCCTATGAACAAATTCTCACTTCATTTGGTGACATGTTTCAAAATGATAATGATGACCCAAGAGCATGCCGGACATCGTATGCTCTCGAGTTTGGATGTGCAGGATATTTTACTCGGGATGCCATGCAAAGAAATAAAGCCGTACGACGACCCGGCCAACCTTACACAAGAGTTCATTGGAGGCAAGACGACCCAGGAACAATGGATGCTGGCGATGTTTATGGCGGAGGCTCACCCACGGGCATCACCTTCTACGAAAATGGTGCCTTGGGTGAAAAGTGGGAAGGCCTTCTGCTTAGCTGTGAAGCAGCTCTCAACACCATATTTGGGTATAAGCCTGTCCCAAAGGAAGGTACCTTTGAACTCGAAAGATTTGTTTTCCTAACTTCAAATCCAGGAAAGGAATATGACGGTGCCGATTTTTCAGGACGAAAAGAAATTACTAAAAATGAAAATGGTAAAATTTCTCCCACCCTTTTTAGACCCAGCGATGTGACAGTTGGACCAGACGGTGCAGTCTATTTTTCGGATTGGTTTGATCCTAGAATTGGTGCATCCAGTCACCTAGATGAATCCTTTTCAGGCACAATTTATAGGGTTGCACCAAAAGGATTCAAACCAAAGGCACCAAAAATCGATTTAAAAAATGTCAAAGGACAGATCATGGCCCTTCGTAGCTCCGCTATAAATACCCGTCATCTAGGTTTTCAATCTTTAAAATCTCAAGGAGAGAAAGTGTCTGACCATATTCTTAAACAACTCGACGATGATAATAAATGGATTGCAGCTCGTTCTGTTTGGTTACTCCCACACATCGGAGATAAGGGTATAAAAGCCTGCATCAAAATGCTAGGAAGTGACGATAGCGATGAGCGAGTCGTTGCCTACAGATCACTTCGCCGGGCGGGGCATGACATGATTCCTCATGCAAAAAGGATGTGCACTGATCCCTCGCCTCAAGTACGTCGTGAAATTGCCTTATCACTTCGTGATATACCGGCAGAAAAAACCAAAGAGATTTTCGTAGAGTTGGCAAAGAGATGTAACACAGATGATAAGAATTCGTTAGAGTCCATAGGTTTGGGTGCAGCTAAACAAGAAAGCATTATCTGGAAAGCCGTTAAAGGAGGGATGGGCTATGACAACCCTAAAGAATGGAATGACCAATTTGCAAAACTTACATGGCGTCTATGGGGCGCAGCTTCAGTCAATGACCTTAAAGCCAGGTGCGCTGACGGATCACTTTCTTTGGAGAAAAGAAAATTTGCTCTAGAATCAATTGCTTTTATTGATGATCCAATTGCCGCTGAAGTCATGCTCGAAATCGCTTCAAAACCGTCACCTTTAAAGGGTCAAGCAGTCGCATGGCTTCTAAGAAATGCAGTCGGCGAGTGGGCAAAGCATGGAATCAATAAAGGACTTAAAGAAAAGGGCATTTATGACCCTGAAGCCATCACTATCNTGCCGTCCCCATTACCAATAGCTCCCAATGGCACCGTAAAACCAAAGGTTGATGAGATTCTCAAACTCAAAGGAGATCCATTAAAAGGTAAGACCACCGCACTTCGCTGTATTTTATGTCATCAGATTGATGGGAACGGGGCAGATTACGGACCTAATCTAAAGGGCTGGGCTTCAAATCAAACCTTTGAAGCAACTGTTCGAGCTATCGCTGAACCCTCTGCAGGAATAGCACTCGGATATCAAGGAACCGAAGTTATTTTAAAAAACGGTAACATTATTCACGGCATCACTTTTAACAATAGTGACCCTTGGATAAAAAACGCCCCCCCTCTCATCATCCAATCAGCTGGCGGAACAACACAATTTATTCCGAATCAGCGAATTGAAAAAAAGAAANATCTGAATCGTTCTCTAATGTATGACCCNGTCATGCTAGGCCTTACTTCACAAGACATAGCGGATATATCAGCATGGCTAAGAACTTATCGCTAATTAAGTTAAAGGCCTTTTAATTTATTCTTTTACTGAGTATTAATTATTCTAGATTTTGCCAAGGCAGCTGTCGCCCAACTCGTTGCCGAAATTGATATGAACTGATCTTTTCCATGAGGGTCACCATTATCAAAAAATTTCTGAATAGGCTTAGAGCGCGATTTCACAAACCATGACCCGTCCTTCTTCTGGGTACGAATTAAATAAGAACGGGCTCTTTTAATAGCTTTAATAAATTCTGAATTCCGTTCACTTGGGACTGTAGTAGTAACGAGTGTATATAATGTCTGACCGGTGGCATAGGCATCACTCTCCATCCCTGGCAGCTGAGCCCAACCTCCGTCCTCTTTTTGATTTTGAAGCAAACCTTGACGAGCTTTCTTAACCTCTTTGGCCGGAGCAGCTAATGCTATGAGAGCTTTTAGCTTACCATTAAAATCCTCCTGAGAGAGAGGTTTTGAAGCTATAATCCATGGCCTAGATTTCTCTATGGCCTCTTTGACTTTCGTTTCAATTTCCTCACCTCGGGCATAATGATTCATATAGTAAATAGCAAAATAGCTTGTATGAATCTTTGACTCCTCAGAAGGAGGCCGATTAGTTTGCACATCCCAGTTCCCCTCTTTTTTCTGATGATGAATAAGATAGGAAACAAAAGCATCAGAAAATTGGTCTTTCTTTACCCCTGCCAGTTCAAATGACCACAACAAATATCCCGCAGTTAAACTTCGACCCCCTACCGATTTACCTTCGGCCACTGAATCCATGCGATCTTCAAAATAGTCTCTAATAAAATGAACCTGCTCCTGCATCAACTCCTCATCAATACTGATGCCTGCCTCACTAGCCTCCCGCATCGCCAACATGGGTAAAGTTTGGTGATGGCAAGAGAAGCACTCTCTGTTATTTGGATAGTTACCAGCTCCCTTCTGAACGATATTCAAACCCCCTTCAATCGCACGATTAATTATTAATTGGTCCGGCTCTTTAGCTTGAATATTCCAAACTATAAAAAAAGAGTATAATAAAAAAAGAAAAAATTTCATACTCAAATAATCAACCGACTAATTGGTAATATCTTCAACCATATAAAATCTTAATTTCTCTTTATCCGTTAAATCCTCTTCAATGAAAGTCGTTTCCTCTCCTTCACTCTGAACGTTATCATCAAGTTCCATCCACTCAGATAAATCCTCTGAAACATAGACTGCATAGACTCGACCAGGTCGAGAATTCCAGAAAACTTTAACAAACTTTAAGTCTTCATCCTCTTCATGAATAACTTTAGTTATTTTCATGGGACTTAAATTAGCGCTCTCTCCCAATTGAACGTTATCTACTCTAAGTCGAGTTGCTCCAGAGTAAGAAACATGAATCTCATCAAAAATAATATCTTCAAAGCCAAAGTACTGATTAGGATTATCAATACTGATTGTTGTCTCAAAGGACTCAACATCGACACCCTCTAATTTGGCGGTAATGATGGCAGGGGTAGGAGGTTGAGCAATTAAAACGACTGCCGCAGAGAGATGAGCCTCATTAAATTGGATTGAAAATGGATTTACCTCAGGCTCGCCAGTTCGAAGGTTAGGACCTGATACACTAGCCCAATCGGGATGGTCAGCGGTCCTATAAAAGAGGTTAGGCTCAAATATGACCCCAAACTGAGAGAACTGGTCCGTCACAATTGAAGTGTCCAAAATCCTCATTTCAGAGAAGTCCACTGTGCTCTCAGGGTCTTCTAATCCAGAGGAACTAAGGTCGATTGGATTAGAAAAGACATTTATCGCAAAAAAAAGTAAGGATAAAAGCGCTATAAAACCTGAACGAACATTAGCAACTTTATGATATATAGGCATTTATAAATGCTGTAGGAAAAACTCCCTAAGATCAAGGCCAACAATAAAAACTGGCAATTAATGAATGAAGAAGAATTTCAAAATTTAATCTTTTATAAATCTTATAAATTTCTTAATAAGTGGAGCTATGAAAATAAGACTTATAACTTTGTTAGTTTCATTATTTGTATTGAAAACCGTTTCTGCAGACGACCACAAAGAAAAGGTAGAAAAAGAAAAAGTACACTACTTTGAAGCTTCCTTTAGTTCATTCCATCCCGGAGGAAATTTACGAGCCTCGGAAATCATTGAAGAGTATTGGTTTCCTACCGATAAAAATGTAGGTCGGCTTGCTATTCCTTTTGATTTGAAGGCAGGAGAATGGGATCACGTTGTCTTCTTTTACAAGCCTGAGGGATTAGCAGACTTTAGACAAAACCCTGACAAAGTGTCTCAAGAATGGAAAAAAGATATTATCAAAAGGTTAGGGGAAGAAGAATTTATTAAGTTAGAAAAAGAGTTCTTCAGTCTCATCAAGAAAAAATCGACTGCAATTTTTAAATTAGTCGGAGAGCTCCCAAAGATTAATGATGCGTTCTATAACTTGGGGGGACCAAAAACTCCTGTGGTTGTAAATTTTGAAACTTTTAAAATGGGAAAAGCTGAGGAGGGTTTTGAAAAAATGGACCAATTCCGATCAAGCACTGGATACACTCCTATGCTTTTCCGCTCTATCACAGGGGACTATGACCAGATTACTATTTGGAAATTACCAAATGATGGAAAAAATTTATTTAATGAGCAAAGCGAGCAAATGAAGAATTTCATGAAGAGTGATGCGATGAAATCATACTTCGAACTCTTAGAGGAGTCTCAATCGGGAATAGGAACGATTCCTTGGACCTATTCTCAATAATTTTATCTACTTTAGCTACTTCTTATCACTGGAAAGCAATTTAACCATTGCCTGACCCATAGCTTCGCCAATATTCATATAAGTTTCGGCATTTCCACCATAATGTCCTCCTGAACTACCTCCCTTAGAAAGCGGGTAACTATATACAGACGCAACGTTGCCTTTGAAATCCGGATACTTACCAGATTCACCATCAACAGAAAAGATAGCATCAAGAATTTGCCCCCCATTGCCCTTGTCTCCTTCTTTAGTCTGACCAAGGGTAGCGCATACAAACTTTGCTTTTGGAGCATTAAAGTCCTTACGTAATTGTTTGATGAGGTGGACGAGATTTTTTTCATAGCGACTTGATAAAGCCTGACTACGGCTATCACGGTCACCTTGCCACCAGAAAAACCCTGCAATTTCGTAACTCTTAGCCCCTGGATAATACTTATCTAATTCAGAGAGAACTTTTTTTGCCCTAGCAGTATCACCATCGTACTGCATTCCAGCGTACCAATTGATTTTTTTAGGATCTGTTCCTTTAACCCAACGCTCAGGCGAACCTTTATAACCAGGATGAACCCAAGTCACTCCCTTGTTATCTTTAAACTCAAAAGCTTCACTACCTGGAGGCAATAAATCCCAACCAAGGGCACGGTTACCAATACAGCTTTTTAAAACCATAACTGGGGCGTCTGTGAATTGCCCAACGTAATGACCTATACCTATCTCGGGACCAACGCCACCACCCGTAATAGTCATCCACTCATTATTAAAGCCTCTCATTCCTCCAGTTCCACTACCCATGACACGAACATTTCGAACATCCTTACGGACAGTCCAATTATTTTCATCATCTTTTAAATAAGGGTAAAGATTCTTATTAAGAACTGCATTCTCCAATGTTCCATCCTTATCACCTTTAACTTTTCCAAAGTTAAGCATATTAGACTGCCCCATTAATATATACACCTGAACAGGCTTACTCATGTCAGCCGACTTGCCATCAGGATCAGGTAAACTTTTCTTATCAGAAAAGGCCAAAGAGTTCAGACTCAAAAAAGTTATACTGATTAATAGAATACGAAAGATTAGTTTTTTTATTTTCATACAATTAAAATTGTGAATCACAATTAAGATTAATATATCAGAAGCAACATTCAGCCAAAAATAAAAATTATTCTGAACCCTTATGGGGAGCAATATTATTGATCGCTATTATTTGAGTATGTTTTGCCAAGTCTAAAACCTAACAATTAGTTAACAAAAAATAGCTCTGACATTAAATTTATTTCTATCACAAAAGGAATCGTTAGAATTAAAAACGTTAGTCCATTTGAGTAAGCCACAACTGAATTATCCAAAGTTGAAAACAATAATCCAAATTCAATTGAGGGGCCTAACATTAATTTTAACATTAAACCTTCAGCTCATTAGATGAGCTTAAAATATAAAAATAATAAAGCTTATGAAGATGGCCAAAATGATCGTAGAAAAGCAGAATCTGGATGAGTTGGCTTCAGATCGGAAAAGACATAAAAATGAACTCAATAGTCGGTGCAGCTTGAAGGTGACAAAAAATACTGAAGCCCAGAAAGCTAAAGAAGCTAATTCTTCAAAAGAGTTTATTAATTGGTAAATTTCAGTGAAAAAACATCAAAAAAAAAGCTTGTTAGATCTCAAATCTAGGTGATAAGTAAAGCCAACCACCGTTATTTAAGGTGGAACAATAATTATTATGGATAAAGGTACAGTTCTTCGTTTTTTCGATCAAAAAGGCTTCGGCTTCATTCAGCCTGAATCAGGCGGAAAAGATTTGTTCGTACACATCAACGAAGTTGAAGGAGGACAACTCCAATCAGGCGATGTTGTTGAGTATGAAGTGACTGAAGGTCGTAAAGGACCTCAAGCTTCAAGCGTCAAGGTAGTATAAAGAATATTAGCCAGTAAATTTGGCCATTATTCTTTATCTATTGTAGCTCATCACTCTTTTCATTTGATGATCATACTCATCTCTAGGTCGAGGTATGTAAAAAATTTATGATGAAAATGATACCCCATATTTAATGAGTGACTAAAAACCTCTACAAGAGAGCGTTTTTTAGTTTTCTGAGATNTGNTTAGGGTAATTCCACAACTCTTAGTCGGAAAAAGATTTTTCTAAAATCTAGNGACCTAGAGTTTGAATATNTGACGGTGACGGTTCCGTCCCCGTTATTTAATTCTTCCTTTAAAGATAATTGATCATCTAATGAGACCCAATTCAAAAAGTCAGTCGAAGTTTCAATAATTATTTTATAATCTAGGGTATTTTGTAATCGCTTAAACCTCAGAACAAATGACCCCTTTTCATTTGTACTTTGTGATCTAATAAATTCCTCAAATATTCTTGAGTTATATTTTCTCGGGTCGCTACCAAGTAAGTACTCAAGAATATTAACAATGCCATCTTTATCAGCATCCGCCAGAGGACCTGATAGNANATTGTTACTAATTTCCTCAGGATTAAAAAATAGTTCTCTCCAATCAAACTCTTCATCATTGATTATTCCTGGAGAAGGTGCAGCAGCCTTCCAACTCATTGGGTCGCCAGCATAGTTAATAGGTTCTATTCTGTGTAGTGAATTCCCTAATCCATCGGCCGAGGNCGGCCAAGGGTCTTGATCAGAATAGTCAGCGATATCAATTGAAACTTTTAAATCAGGCTCACCATTGATCGTCGAGCGTTCGGGTATCCTTATTCTAACTCGTTCACCTCCGTTATCTAAAGAGCCAATAAACGGACCATAAATATCTATTGTTTCAGGAATATTATAATAATTTCGAAAAGCAATAGGATCTCNTTTAACGACTAAAAGAATACCTCCAGAAATGAGAATAGATTGAGGGTTATCAAACTGGAAGTCTATACCACTTATTTCTATCCCATTAAGGTTAATGGGTAGAGGTCCAATATTTTTAATTTCAATGTATTCAACATTATCATCTTGAGGATGATACATTAACTCAGTGATAACGAGGGGGCCTGATACTGGATTAGAATTNGCTAAACCAAAAGTCTGCTTGAGCATTGGCTCGTACCTAATATTTCCATCAGACGTTATATGCCTACCTATAGACACTCCCGAAGCAGAGTCTCCAAACTTAAATCCATCAATATAACCTTGTCTCTGATCGTTTGAATCATTCGCAATTAAAAAGATCTCTTCTCCATAGGAGTCTAATGCGAAATTTTCAAAATTATTTTCAGTTAAAATNTAATAACTCTCTGCAGGTAATTTAATATCATCAGGTATCTTAAATTTAATCTCATCTCGAAGGTTGTCAGTCAATAACCAGCCCCCGATATTAACTTCAAAAGAGTTAGGGTTATATAATTCTATCGTATCTAATTGAGGAGGCACAGAATTACTGAGCACTTCGTTAACGAAAATATTAGGTAATTCAATTTCAGTNCGCTCTTTAATTCCAGGAGAACCTAAAATTGCTCTACTTTGCCGCCATCCATCTGATTCCAAGACAAGCGAATAACCCTTATCTACAATTTTTTCTGGATAAGAAATTGTCTGGATAGTTTCTCCATTAGCCGCGATCAATTGTATTTCTTCACCACTATTATCAAGCGCCCCAACGAACTCCCCTGCCACTAAATAATTACCTGTAGAACCATAAACTTTTTCAAACTCTTCAAGATTTCCCACGATAACTGTACGCTGATTAGACTGGAGCGTTATACCTGGAAAAGTAAATTCAATACCGTTATTAAAACTTACACCAGAGAGAGANATAGGGTTAGCTGAGATATTTTGAAGCTCAATCCACTCGAAAGCATTGTTATTAGTTTCAGCACCTGCAAAGTTATAAGGGTCATACATTATTTCTGAAATCACAAGGTTAGCCTCCGAGGCTNGGTCCTCGTTTACTAGATATTCAACTTTTAATGGTGCGCTCCAACCTGTACCGACCGGCGTCTGTCCAGAGCTCGTCGAATTTCCACCATCACTATCAAATACTCTTGCAAAAATTCGGGCAGTTTTTTGTAAAGTGATTGGCTCAGTATATTTCAATCCATTAGCACCTCCCTCCCCAGCACCCTCATCAAATCCTGTAAGGAGTTTCACTTGGTTTAAAAAATCGCTACTCGAGGTGCTTTCATTAAGAGCGTGAATAGCTAGTAAATTTTGACCTACTTTAAGTTGATTAATAAAATTACTGGCCTCAAANTTTTGAAATATTGTAGCAGACCCATCATCATGTGTTTGGGTAGCTGATGAATTCCATGTAAGATTTGCCGGAGCTTGAGCAGCAGCAATTTGAGTGCCATTAAGGTAAGCAACAAATCCATCATCATATCGCATTTGTAAAATCATGAANTTCCACTCTTCTATATCAGCCTGAGTGAGATTGAACTTCATCCTTATGTAGCAAGAAGTTCTTCCATCCATCTGATCGTCAACATCTATATTTATATATGGATCATAACCATTACTTCTTTCGTAGCCGACCCCATTAGTTCCAAGTATCCAAGAACTATCATTGAAGTTTAAATCTCTATACCACGATGCACTAATATTAGAATTCGGCACAAAAGCCCTAACCGTAGTATCCTCATCAATGATAACAGTTCCATTCAAAGGTCCTGATTGATCGGGTGGGCGAGGGTCGGTTCCATCAGTNGTATAATAAATATTCTGATTTCCTGAAAGATTTGCGCTTAATGAAATTATTGTTCCAGCCGGATAAGATCCTGAACCTTTATTAGTTTTTGGTTTTGGTGAAAATTGTCTATCCATCCAATCAAGGCGCGTTCCCAACCATTCTTTTAGATGCTCAACTTCTCCCTGATAGCCACCGAAGCGAGGCTGCTCTGACCATCTTCTAAAATTTCTTACCTGTGCCTCATTGAGCTCAGTAGCCATTCCATCAATAATTGCATTTACGTTTGATGTTGCAAAGGCTCCCTCTCGAAGTTCAAAGTATCGGTCAATATATACTTGCCAGAAATTCTCGTTATCAAACAAAGATCCCCACCAAGGGAAGGTGAAATAAGCAGTTCCTCCAGACCATGTTGAAGGATTATTATCACGCCCATCGGTTGATTCCATTGATCGATCAAAGTCCCATATTGGGCCATACTGGAGTCTTTCATTTCTTTTTTTATGAAAGAACGTTGAAAGCCTGAGTGCATCTGCATTAAGAGTTAGAACGTTTAGTAAATGGTGATCCACCCATGAGAGTGTATCAATGTAATCTTCAAATTNNTCAGTACTAAGAGCCGCACTCATTTCATTNAAATAGTCTCGAACCCAATTAATTTGACNNGCACTCACATCATCCTCTTTAGGATATACCCAGCCNAGCGTTTGCCCGCCAGCTCTCAATCCGGAATCACCCGGGTCTAGGCGATCAACTTTTAATATGTATCCCCCAGTAATTTCTGGCGCTTCAGTNACACCATCAGTNATNCTTTCAACATCAACNCGCTTTTTATCACGAGAAATTTTTTCCATAAATGTATAAACTCCATCATAATCATTGCTNTAACTTAATGAACCTCCATTATCATCCTTGAAAAGTTCNACGAACTTTGTCCTCACTGCGTACCTCCCAACCTGGTTACTGAGTTCATAAATAAAAGCATTTCTCATTAAACTCCGGTCGTACACTGATCGTGCATTGAGAATGAAATCTGACTCTTCAGGAAACCCTAAAGGAGAGATGTTTTTGTTACTGTTAAATTCATTCCAAGCTTCAATCGAAAATGCTTTTTTACTAAATCCTGAAGATGATGAACCCCTCACCTTCCAGCCCCCTCTTGTACCTAACGAATAAGGCCTATCAAGCCGAGTCTGACCAGTCTGTGGATCAGGTTCAAAAAAAGCAAAGAATGTAAATGTTTTGCCATTAGCTGCAGTCGTGCCGCCATTAGAAAACCTTTCCATAATAACCACAGGCANGTTCGAACTAAAATTTTGGGCGTCCGNAGATAGTCTTATATAACCAGCTTCTGATACTGGACCGGCGGTGAGCCCCTCCTCAAAGGAACGAGCACGGAGCAGCGTTGAATTCTGAATAGGGATAGCNCCAGTATAAANAGAAGAAACTTCTGTTGGNAAAGAACCATTCGTTGTGTAGCGNATNTCGGCTTCAGCGGATTCNNTAGACAAACTAACACTCAANCTTCCAGTGAAACCTCTTCCAGNTTGAGAAATTATCACCTCGCCAGAAGGTAAACCGGAGTCAGATCCATTATTCTTGTTAGGAGTTGGAGCTTGAAAATATCCTAATTCTGGAGGGGCTTGCTCTCCCCCTTCATCGGCCTCAATAATAAATTGAGCTTCAAGGCGTGGAAGAGCAAGGAGATCAGAGCTCCTCGTATCACCATTCATTGAATGAATGGCTAATAAATTATTGCCTTCCCGCAGAATTTCTGAAGCTTGAACAGAAAGATCCGTATCAACAAACGATGTCGCCTGACTGTCAGGATGATCAGTGCTAGCATCCGAGTTCCATGCTGGTAAAGATGGTTTATTCCCAAAGGCTATTTCTTTGCCATTAATATATGCAATAAATCCATCATCATATTTCATGCGGAAAGTGAGCGCTGACAACCCTTTAATAGTATCGATCGAAAAAGGAATTCTTATGTAAGCGGTGGAGTTTTTATCATAAGTTTCCCCTTCAATGTCACCGCCAGCACCTATTAAATTCTCATATCCACTTGAGCGCTCATATCCAATACCAGTCGTTGCATCTGACCAGGTTTCATCATTATAAGTAACCGATCGCCAGGCAGTTCCAATATCACTAGTAGGAACTATGATTTTGCATGCATCTCCCTCTTTAACTAAAGTTGTCTTGAAGCTAGTGGCTTTAGATTTTATACCATATGAAAAATTTTCAAATTGAACTGGGAATTTAGAAAATTCAGAAACGATAGACTTGCCATCAGGATCCACTAAACCAAGATATCCTCCAGATTTTGAAATTCTAAAGTTTGTGTGTAATTCTCCATTGTCACGGTCTTTACCAGATGCAAAGACAATTAAATATCCATTCGCATCTAATGAAAAATTTGGAAATCGCCATTTCTCCAAATTGTTAGAATTATTTGTAAGAAAGTATCCCCCAAGATTAATGGCTTCTTGGTTAGGGTTGAAAATTTCTATCCAATCTGATGATTGTCCATCCTCATCGTAAAGCGTTGACTTATTTAAAGCGACGAATTCATTAATAATTGGAACTGATAGAGCACTGACGACTAAAGTTATGGTTGAGCAAAAAAAAGAGATTATCCATAGATAAAATCTGGGGAAATGATTCATGATACTACACTACACCATTTCTCTCTAAATCTTAAACCTTAATGTAACTCTAAGTGCGTTATTGAAATCAGCAGAAAAATTTCATTTACAAATTAATTATTTCCAGAAAAAGCTTATTCAATATTTCTTGCTTGCAGCAACACTTATAGGAATGCTTATCTTAGAACAGATTACAGGTTGTAGTTTCACTGATTATTAGATTTCACTGACACTTGACAAAATCCCATAATTTATAGCCATTTACTCCCGGTTCAATGGCTATTAGAAAA
>PAHQ01000091.1 GCA_002705125.1 Verrucomicrobiales bacterium
AATCTACGAACCATTTCGCGCTCAGCAATATCACTAAGTGTCGTTGGTGCGCCTGCACTTTTATTGCCATCACTAGCAGCATCACCTGCAGGTCCAGCAAAGGAATTATTAATGAGCAGCGATGCAGAAATAATAGCAACACTAAACCCTGGTTTAAGGAACTTGCTTATGCGAAATGAGGGTATCATGATTAAATTTTTAATGTAAATTCTGTAGTAGGGGTTTGTTCAGTGATTAAACGTAACTTATAGAGGCGATTTAGTCCATTTGGAAAGGGAAAAATGTGTATTTGGTCATTTTAGTTTCCAGCTGAGATAGTTATATCCTCCGGGGAAGCGCCTTCAGCACCTGTTTTTCTCAATTTTACCCCATTTTCTAGGGATCCTTCAAGATTCACTACCTCATATTTTATTCCCGGTTCTGTGGGTAATTCAAAAGAATCCCCAACTTTAAGAGGTCCAATCTGACTTTCACTACCAGGTAACTGGAAATCTATTACTGCATAAAAGGTTTTTTCCACCTTTGGCACCTTATATTCAAGCTGAAAATCAGAACCGCTTTTTTTGTCAGAAATCGTTAAAACATGAGCAGCTGTTGGTATTCCACCAGCACCTCCAGGTTTAGTTTTCTTTTCAAAAGCTTTAATTTGGTAACGGTCCTCATGACTTGGGTGAGTACCAAAAACAGCGTCAATTTTTAAAAAATGAGATTTCCTTCTTGGCGGTATTCTAGCCGGCTCTGCTTCATATCTCGTTGCCTCTTCCCTAACTCCAAATTCACCGTCTGGATTGTCCCCTGTTCTAAAGATTAATGCATACGTATCTTCCTTAATTTCAGAGAGAACCATTTTGCTAGTGTAAGGAGGGTGACTTTTTTCATCCCCAGGATCAGTTTNACCTCCAAGAAATTCCTCTTCTGTNGTNAANCCATCNTTATCTTCATCTAANCTNAGCAAATCGCTTCTTCCAACATCAACTCCATACTTGAAAGCCCAGGAATTTGCTAGTGGAGGACTAATCTGNGGTGACGAAGGATCCANCAAATCAATCTCTTCGTTATTTTTCACCCAAATAGGAATAGACCGAGTCAAAGGAAGTGGTTTTTCAGGGACCCCATCAAGATTTGGCGTAANCCACTTAACCTCTCTAGATAAGTCGTCGATATTGTTCTGAATTGANATAGCTGTTGCGTCACCCCATTCAGCATTCTTCTNTGCATCAATATCTGAATTAAATTCGGCATTGGTATCAGAAATACACATGTAACCCAATATTACAGCAAAGACAANNACCACAGCTAAAACGATAATATGATAGTTCTTTTTCATTAATATAAATATCTAAAATATGTTCAATTTGAAGTTTATTTATGATTCGTTTTTTGTCTCAGCGGAAACTTTTGATTCCAAATTTTCAGTGAACCTGACGGCGTCAATAAAAAGCCGAGCCTTCATTTTTTCATCACCAAATAAAACTTGAGCGTCTATTGTTGGAACGTTACCGTCTTGGTCAGCTAAAGCGCCTTGAACTTTTTCCCCACCTTGGAACTCTCCCTCTCTAGGACTGATCTGCTTTTCGTTTTCAATTCTAATTTTTCTTAGCCATAAGAAGTAATTCTTATCTGCAGCAATTCCATTTAATAGGGCTGTTAAAGCCTCGTAACTAGCTGTTATTTCAGAAGTGAATCTGTAAGTCTCCATGACTTTTNCAGCACCTTTCATTGGATTAGTATTAACTGGAACGCTTTTAGATCTTCCTCTACTACTTGAACGAGTTGAGCTTCTCCTACTCGAACGTGATGAATTAGCTTGCTTCTCGTTCTCATCATCCTTGGCCACTTCGTTTTCTAGCTTAAATTCATCCCTACTAAAGTCATCAATAGAATCAACTCCTGAGTTGGCTACAATGTTAACGAATCTCTTTATGGCATTCAGCTCCCATTCGAGGCGACTTAATGCCCCTTGCTGCACTTGTTTGCCTTTATTNTANGCTTCCATTCCGAAAGCAAATTCTTCTGGTATAACTAACTTTTTCTCCTCTGCCATTGCTACAATACCGGCACTCTCTTCTTCCATTAACTTTCTAAAATTCTGTTCGGTAAAATCACTTTTCAATGAAACCTGACTCTCTAAAACCTTTGCCTTAAATTGATTTACAGCTTCTACATATTCAGAGACTTTTTTCTCTTTTTCTTTTAGATTGTTCGNACTTGGATAAATTTTTGAGTTTTTCAAAGCTTTAACCTTTGACACTGCACTGTTAAAAGCTTGCTCTGAACTCTCATATTTACTTTTACTACTCCAAACAAGATATCCTCCTGCAAGGGTAGCAAAGACCATAACGATTATATAAATCTTTAAAAAACCTGACTTCTTCATTACTTCTATTTTGAATTTTTAAATTTAAGAGCTATTCGGCTTTGTTGGTGTAAATTGCATCAGTTAGAGCGAGATCCCATCTTACCCTACCAGCATAATCAAGATCAGCCTTCTCTAGTAATTCCCTGGACTCAGAAGCACCTTTTTCTGTAAATTTAAATTTTTTACTTTCGCTTAATAACTTTTCAAAGTTGAAGACATGCTCTGATGACTCCCTGTACATTCCATATAATCTAAGATGAGTAATTACATTAGGATTTGGAGCACCCTTTTTGTTTGATTTTGGCTTAGCAAATGAATTNCTAATATCTTCTTCTCCTAGCTTTNCNGTGTTTTTGAGAGGAGCTCCATCGAAAAGAGGCTCTATCTGTACAATCCACACCTTATCATTTTTTATTAGCGAATTTAAATGATTGAAGATTTCAATGTACTGAGTTCTTCCTTCAACAGCCAAGCTAATAGGGTTAGCGATGTCAGAGTTTTCTTTTTCAATTTTTTCTTGATCCTTAATCCCTCTGTCATACTCAGAAAGTTGAGCTGACTCATCACTGAGTTCAACTTCTTCAGCATTCGCATTCTTGGCAGCGCCATTATATTTAAGAAAAACTCCAATAATTATTAATATCCATAGCGCTGCAGCAGTAAGAAGAAGAGGCTTCTTTTTGTCCAAGTCTCTACGATTTAAGATATCATTAGGAGCAAGGTCTATTTCAAGGTTCTTAGAACTAGCATCGCGGAGTGCGAGGCCAACGAGCTCACCCATGTTATGAGCATTTCCTGCAGCAGCTTCTGAAAGCTCAGGTCTGACTTGAACCCTAGCCATTGGATTAAAATACTCAACCTCGATACCTAATTTTTCAGAAAGAAATTCCTTAAGGTATGGCATGCCTGCACTACCACCACACAAATAGGCAACGGAAGGAGCATTGCCACCGGATTGGCGAAATGTTCCAGTTGTCCTTGTTATCTCAGAATGAAGTCTCGTCATCGTATTTCGAATAACTTTGGCCATTGCTGCTTTACCNGGGTCATCTGGATCTTCAAAAGACCCGCCTAAAGAAACCATTCCATCCTGTAACTTTCTTTCCTCNGCATCAGCAAAGCTCATATCAAATTCTTTAGCAATAGCTGAAGTNGCTGCAGCACCTCCAACGGGAACGCTTCTAGTAAANACTCTATCGCCTTGAATGTATATAAGATCTGTAGTTCTCGCTCCAACATCAATNAGAACTGATGCAGCATCAGATTCAATCACCTCAGGATAATTGTACTTAAAAGCATTACACAAAGCAACAGGAGCAACATCTACTCCCCTACCTATGAGCTTAGCGCTTTCTACTGACTCATTGATATCATCAATTGCATCATTTTTGATAGCCACTAATAAAACTTCAACTTCTCCTCCTGCCTCACCTGAAGAAACTTTCTGAAAGTCCCAAGTCACCTCCTCTATAGGAAAAGGAACGTTTTGCTGAGCCTCAAATTCTACCAATTCTCTTAAATCAGAGCCTTCAATACTGGGGAGACTTATAAACCGAGTAAATACAGCATGTCCAGATATCGCATAATATACATCCTGCCCTTGAAGGCGCAGTTGTGAAGTTAGCGCAGCAACGGCTTGAGAAACTTGGGATGATCTTGCTGCATCCGCAGCAGGGTCACCAACCAAATCTTGGAAAGCATAATCCTGCAATAACAAGTTACCTTTTTGTCTACTAAACCTCGCAAGGGTCACTCGTTGAGATCCTATATCGAGAGTTACTATCGATTTTTTATCAGCCATTTTATCTTAACAAATACTTTGAATTTTTTAAATAATTACAACTCTAATTTAATCTCTTGTCTCGGCATAACTATCAAACCAGAGATACGCAAATGGCGTCTTACTTTTTGGTCGCAGCATTGAAGAATCGGTTGGAGCATCTGACTTCTGCCACCAACGACTTGATTTNCCATCAGTAACCTCACCTCCTATTAANTGNCCAGAGTGAAGCTCTACAGCTACCATCAAATCNCGAGGGTTAGGCTTTTTACCTTTTCCATATATTCTAGCCAAAGAGTTGGGTGATAAAAATACACATGACCTAAGAGTCTCACCCTTCGGTAGGTCCACATGATTAACTACAGCAGTGTATAGTTTTTTGTATTTAGGCTGAGCTGATTTAGGCAGAACAAAAAANCTCACTTCAACTGCCTCAACAAATTCATCACGCGAAGTGGAGTCCAACCTAAAAGCAACATCAATTTGCAACCAATCTTTTCTTTCACCTTTTGGTTCTTTAATTCCACTACCAACTTCAAAGTCTGGACTCTTTGCAGAGCTGACTGTTGGCTTACTGACCATAGCCTTTTGAGCAAATGCGCTGTAGTTAAAAACTGAAAGAAGGATACAAGAGAGNATGATTGCTGATTTTTTCATATATTAACAGGATGGAAATGTATTTATGTGAGGATAATAGCTACCTTAAAAGTTTAAGTCATAGCAAAAAGTGGGGAATCAAGTGATTAGTCGATATTGTTAATATAATCAAGATATGAATAGAAAATCAAGCATTCCAATCGTTTGACCACCTTTCTTGTGTCAAGCATGGTTCAAAAATTAAGAAACTCACTGATTATCAATAATTTAAGGGTATTATAGGAATTATATTAAGGTAATTTATTTTGCACCTTTGCTAAAAAGCACNGCAGGCACAGTCTTGAACAGTATTTTAATATCTAAATAGAGCGACCAATTGTCTATGTATTCAAGGTCCAACTTCACCCAATCATCAAAATCATTGATTTCATTTCTACCGGATATCTGCCAAAGGCATGTTATTCCGGGTTTTACACTCAGCCTTCTTCTGTGAGCGGATTCTCGGATTGCCGAAACTTCTTCAACAGGAAGCGGCCTAGGTCCAACCAAACTCATCTTTCCAAATATTACGTTAATNAGTTGTGGCAGTTCATCAATACTCCACTTTCGCAGAAGTGCACCAAAGCGGAAAATGCGAGGATCNCTTTCGATCTTAAAAACTGGACCACTCATCTCATTCNGATCAATGAGGTCTTTTTTTCTTTCCTCTGCATCAATTACCATTGTTCTAAACTTATACATCTTAAAAGGTTTTCCATTCTTTCCTCCTCGATTTTGAATAAAGAAAACAGGACCANTCGGTGAATTTAATTTTATTCCAATTATGGCAAAAACCCACAACGGCAAAGTCGCAATAAGAATAATTGAAGCGAAAACTTGATCAATTAAGCGTTTTACAAAAATAGCCCAAGTCGCTTCAGGAGCNCTTCTAAAGACCATCATAAGATTCCCCTCAAAAGCATCAAGACTTGGTCTAGCAACNGTAGTTTTAATAAAATCTGCTGGCAACCAAACTTCTACACCTTCTACTTCACATTCCGTAACCGCAGCTTGAACTTTTTCAAAGCTTACATTCTTAGCTGCAAGAAAAACCCTTTGAACGGAATGTTTATGAAGCAATTTCCTAACAGTGCCACTATCCGAATTCTGCAAATCAACCTCTTCAACGATTCTTACTCCTGTGGATGCAAGTTTCTCAATTTTTGATTTATAATCTTTTATTCCATNAACATCACCTACAAGCAAAACATCCTCATGCCAATTACCCGAATTCACTTTTGCTCTNATNTATTTTTTTATAAGGAACTCTTTAATTAATAACATCCCACCTCCTACAAAAACTAATAAAACTAAAACCCCTCTACTNTGGGCCCCCCATCTCAAAAACACTACACAACCTCCAATTAGAACACCTATCAAAACTAATGCTTTAGCATATTGCTTTATAGATTGAATAACCGTCTTCTGTAACAGATTATTGTAATATCCATTAAGCTCTAAAACTAGAGGCGTAAATGGAACAGTTATATATAATAACCACAAAAAATCCTTAAATTCGGGTATCTTTACATCTTCTGGCCAAATACCACCAATATTTTCAAACCTCATTTTATGAGAAAGCCAAAAAGCAAAAGCAATTATGAGCCCATCTACAAACTGGTTAAGCTTAAGGTCAATTTCTTGTTTTCTGCCAAGCATTGATGATTAATGAAGTTGTGGAGTTTGTAGACAATGCTGCGATAATGAATGTAANAGATTAATACAAAATATGAAATAATGGAAAAGTCAATTTTCTTAAACAGAGCCAATATAGTTGTTTCAATAACTGACAGCAACGAGTTAGACGAAATCTGTAATACAGAAGAAAGACTATCATTTGATATAGTTGAAATAAGATTGGATCAACTTATTGGAGAGCAAAGCATAGGAAATAAACTTTCTAAAATTAACCACCCTCTGTTATTAACTTGTCGACACCCAGACGAAGGCGGCCAAAATCAAATTAGTGACCCGATTGAAAGGCAACGTATTTTAGAACCACTTTTAAGCTACGCTTCAGCNATCGACATTGAATTGGCGGAAGCAGATTCAATGAATGAAATCATTTCAAAAGCGAAGAATGATAACATTAAAGTTATTCTTTCATATCACAATTTTAAAACCACACCNTCAACGCTAGAGTCAAAAGCCAAAGAAGCCATAAACAGAGGAGCTGACATCGTCAAATTAGCAACTACAACAAATACAATAACTGAACTGATAAATTTATTTACTCTANTAGAAAAAATTAGCGATCAAAACATTGCCGTCATGGGCATGGGAAAANACGGGAAAGCATCACGATTAATCGCAGNACAAAGTGGCTCGATTCTAAATTACGTCGCGGTTGGTTCCGCAAAAATTGATGGTCAATGGAAACTTAATGAATTCAGCAAAGCTATCAAAGAATGATCAACCCAGCTGGCTGATATCTGAGCTATCTATTATTTCAACTGGAGCTGGAGGCAAAGCTCTAATGAAAGCTTTCCCGTATTTCATTTTAAGCACTCTATTATCTAAAATCACCACGAAACCTTTATCCGAGGCTGAGCGGATCAATCTACCCACCCCTTGTCTTAATTTAAGTATTGCCTCAGGCACTGAGTATTCAAGGAATGGGTTGCCTCCCAAATTTTCAATTTGCTCAAGTCTTGATTGAATAAGTGGATGATTAGGAACAGCAAAAGGTATTCTTGTTACTATAACATTGGACAGCGCCTCGCCAGGGACATCAACCCCAGCCCAAAAGCTGTCAGTCCCAAAAAGGACACTAGTAGGATCTTCTTTAAATTCTTTTATTAGCCTATTTCTTGNCATGTTTTTGCCTTGAATTAAGGAATTAATACCAAAGCTTTTTAACTCTTCGGAGACACTGCTAAAGACTGAATTCATTAACTTATAGCTAGTAAAAAGAACAAATGCACTACCCTTTGATTTCTTNANAAATCCCATGATCCATTCAGCTAAATCTTTTTCATATTTATCTGACCTAGGATCGGATATNCCTCTCGCAAGAAATATCTTCATTTGGCNTTGATAGTCATAAGGGCTCCCAATCTTAGCTGTATTAATTAATTCCGCCCCTACTCTATTCTTTACATAACCAAGAGTTTCCTTATTTTCACCAATCGATAAAGTTGCACTAGTAAGTATACAAGAATTAGACACCTCAAAAAAACGTGATCTTATTTGATCAGCAACATTAACAGGCGCACTGCGCAGTATTAAGTTTTCATATCTTCCTTTAGTTTTCTCTACCCAATAAACATGCCCCTCTAATGACTGCTTAAGAAAACTGTCTACTAAAATTCTACTTTCTGTTATCCTGTTTACTAGATCTAACAATTCTCTTTTTATAGATTTATTAGTAACTTCCTCTAATAAGGGATTAACAACATCTTCCAGAAATATTATATCTTCTAATATTTGAGTGCTTAAAATCCCCGGCTCCCTTACCCTAAACTCTCTTCCCCATTGTCCGAAGTCACACCTTCCTTCAAGCTGTTCAAAAAACTGAATAATCTTTTCATGTAACACCACTACAGCATTGCTCACCTCTCCTGAACGAAGCGTATTCAATAATCCCCTTTTGCGTTTAGGATCATAAAGCCTGTTAAGATCAAAAATTAAACTCGATTGAGAAACCCTAATACCAAGTTGATTTGCAGCAATGTCTTCTAATTCATGAGCTTCATCTATAACAAGAAAATCCTCATCAAAAATAAATCCTTCAAAATCTGCCATAGATTCCTCAACGGACTCCATAAGAGTAAAAAGCAAGGTATGGTTCACTACAATAACATCAGCATTTGCCGCTTCCTCTCTCGCTTTCTGATAAAAACAATTTCCATTATTACTACATGACCGCGGAGTACAAATCCGGCTTTCACTACATACTTGAGACCAGACCCTAGAAGCAGGATCAAAATCAAGATCGCTTAAGGTGCCATCCACTGTATCAATCGCCCAATCTCTAATAGCTTCGAGTTGATCAAAATCTTCAGAATCGAAGAGATCACTTGAATTATTGAGAGCAAGTTTCAAACGTCTTGGACAGAGATAGTTCGCACGCCCCTTCAACAGAACAGCGCTAAACCCTATCTCAAGTAAATCTTGTAACAAAGGCAAATCCTTTTCAATTATCTGCTCCTGAAGGTTTATAGTCTTTGTACTAATCACTGCTTTCCGGTCATTCTCCACAGCATAGGTTACAGCTGGTGCTAAATAGGCTAATGACTTACCTACCCCTGTACCAGCCTCTACGATTAGATCTTCTGATGATTCTAGAGCACTCGATATGAGACACGCCATCTCTTGCTGCTCTTTACGGTATTCATATCCTTTAGCAAATGACAAACCTCCTTTAGGGCCAAAGAAATCACTCATTCTGACAAGCAAGTCTTCGTCATTGTTAAGTGATTTAGAATGGTTATTCATGGGCTGTGATTATTTTCATCCGACAAAGGAAACTCAATACATTCTCTCAACCTTACAACAACCGTTTCATTATAAAAACCTTCAACTATTTCTGATATAAACTCACCTAGTTTTAGGACTTCAAAATCAGACTTTATAACATCAATAAGCAATATTTTTTCTCCTTTATTACCTTCTACTTCTTCTAAGCCAACATATAGATCCATACCCGTAAATTTAACTACTTCTTGATGAATATTTTTTTCTAATTTATCAATTCTATTTTCATGAAGCGATAGTTTACTAGACATCTTTCCCAGTAATGCAGATCCTAGGGGGACGATGTGAATCGCAGCGATTATAACAAGAGCNAATAAAAATCTTGTAACCCAAATGTTCATTCCATCACGTTTAGATTTTGCCCNAATCCCTAGAGTGAAAAAAGTAACCGAAGCTCCAATAACTATAAAAACAACATTAGTNGTGAAAAGTAGCGTTGCACCCTTAGCAATTTCTTGTTCAGCCAACGCTATAGCTATACCGGCTGTGGCGATTGGAGGAACGAGAGCTGCAGCAATCGCCACTCCGGCTAAAGCTGAAACCAATCGTGGCCTAGAGTAGCAATAAGCAGCAGCCATTCCTGAAATTAATGCTATAAGTAAATCTGGAACATCTGGCTCGGACCTACTCTGCATCTGATCTGTAACACCATATAAGCTTCCAAAAATACCAAGTAGAACGCCCAAAATTAAGGCACAGAAATATCCAAACAATAGGGACTTTGAGCAATCTACCATTAGGACTCTGTTACCTTGTATTAAGGATAAACTAGCACCAAGTATTGGGGTCATTAAGGGAGCAACTAACATTGCACCAATTATCACAGGGGCACTATTGAGCATCAATCCAAGTGCAGCCAATGCNGTGGAAAAACATATTAAGGCAACGAAATCAAAACTCCATTTAGAGTTTACTTCAATACTCTCATAAATTCTAACTCTGGAGTCTCTATCCAGTTGAGGAATAAATTTAAGAAGCCACTGCTTTAAACCTTTTTTAATTTTCTCTCTTCTTTTTGAGGCAGCCTCAAAAACTCCAACTGCAACTTTGCCATCTTCTTTAAGCAGACGATCAGGAAGCGTCCCAAAAAAAGCACGGTTTAACAGACCTGAATCTGAAGCCCCAAGTAAAATTAAATCGTAATTTTCNCTAGAAGCCTCTGCGTGAATAATCGCGCTAACATCATTCCCTAAAGACACACAAAGATTAAAAGGCTCAGATTGCACATCAAACCCTGACTTNCCAAGAAGACCTTCAAGCCTTTTCATTCCAACCTCTTTAGAAAGATCGCTCACATCAGATTCAACAAACAAAACATCTATAGAACTCTCATTAGATTGCTTAGTAAGATCCTTTGAAAGCTTTAATGCCTCTATAGAATTCTCACCACCAGCAGTAGGAACAAGTATCTTATTGCCGCCACATCCTCCTTGATGAGGGAACCTTAAAGTGATCGAATCACAAAACCCTAAGCCTAAAATTTTGTACAGCAAATTAGCTTTAGNTCCCCTCTTAGCTAAAGGGTGATCCATAAGNAATAATTTAACCGATGTGGATTCTAACTCCTTAAATATTACTGGAAAAGCATTTTCAATATTCAGATAATTAATTTTACTCCCACTCTCTTTTATAGGCTTACTACCAACATAAAANATTTTGATGTCTTGTTCGAGCGAATCTGCAATCCAATGAGACCAACCTTCCATCTCCTCGAGATTAGGTTCATCAAATACAACTGCTANAACAGACATGATTTATTTTTAAGNAATAGCAAAATCTAATTATATAGTTCTCTTACAGGCCTCAATAGTGTTTGATATTAACATTGAAATTGTCATTGGCCCAACTCCACCTGGAACAGGTGTGATAGCTNTGCACTTATCTGCAACGCTATCAAAGTCAACATCGCCAACAAGTCTGTAACCTTTCTTGGAATTCTCATCTTCCACTCTATTGATCCCAACGTCTATAACGACAGCCCCTTCAGAAATATGTTTATCAGTCAGAAAATGAGCCCTTCCTACTGCTGCAATAATTATGTCGGCTTGAGCACAAACAGATTCAAGGTTCCTAGTCCTTGAATGNGCAACGGTAACTGTTGAATTACCACTAGAGTTATTAGACATCAATAACAGGGCCATAGATTTCCCAACTATCATACTCCTTCCTACAACTACAACATTAGCCCCATTAGTTTCAATCTTGTATTCCTGAAGCAGCCTCAAACACCCAAGTGGCGTACAAGGAACAAATCCACTCGAGTCCTCTAACGTTAATTTGGCAACATTCTCTGGATGAAACCCATCAACATCTTTTTCGGGTTTAATCCTTAAAATTACGGCTGATTCGTCTATATGCACAGGCGGCGGAGACTGAACAAGTATTCCATGTATCTTTGGGTCTTGGTTTAACTCATCAATTACTTTAAGAAGTTCCTCCTGAGTTGTTTGTTCTGCCAATTCAATTTTTAAAGAATGGACTCCTAATTTTTCACAAGTCCTCACTTTGCTTCCTACATATGCCTTAGANGCAGGATCATTACCTACAAGAACAACAGCGAGTCCTGGCACTTTACCTTTTGCTCCTAACTTTTCGATTTCTGCAGAACACTCTTTAAGAACTTTCTCAGAAACTGATTTTCCATCTATCAATTGCATAAATACCAAATAAGCGGAGCCAAGAAGACTATCAAGGAAGAGATTTTAGAACTTTTTCAAGATCACGAGATAAATCTTCAAGTTCCTTCTTAGTAATAACTTCTGATATCCGGTGAAACTCGTGCAAAACAACAGTTACAGTAGAAAAAGGCATTGGAATTTCAAATCCATCCCAAGTGTTAAGCCTTATTGACTTACTGTACGATATTGATATTGGCATAATTGGAACTCCTGTTTGTTGAGCTAACTTAATTACCCCTGGTTGTAATACTTTTGAAGGCCCCCTGGGGCCGTCTGGAGTGATTGCCAAATCTGATTGAGTATTACTTTGCAAATATTCAATCGATTCTCTAAGAGCCCTGACAGGAGACCTATTACTTGATCCTCTTATTGCACTGACACCAAATCTTTTCATTACCTCAACAATGATCTGACCATCTCTACTCGGACTCGTCAAAACCGTTCCTTTTCTTTTTGATAAAAATCTCTTGTGAATTACTGGCATTAAAAAAACTTTTGAATGCCAAAATGCCCAGATAACCGAATTCTCACTCGTCAATTCTTCAGACAGACCACATCTATCATCAAGACTAAGTTTAAGTGTTCTACTAATCGCCTTAATTATAAAAACTATGAAATGACCAAATAGTTTAGCTTTCACTTTNAAATGTGATCTGCCTCATTTAAATCGCGAGTCAAACGAGTCTGCCTATCAATCAACTCTTCATAAATAGAAACGTTTTCTGATTTAGGGTCACACCGGCCAGCATCATCAATCTTAACAAATCTTTCACATAGACTCTCATAATTATTATCCTCTGANTCTGAAATGCAATGCATGGCTTGTATTGCTGCACCTAAACTTGCTCCCTCCGATGTTGCAAGAGGCACCACTGAAGCATTAAAAACATCTGCGGAGATCTGCCTCCAGGNTTGACTCTGACTTCCGCCTCCGGTGACTCTAATTTCTGAGGGACTTACACCCATTTCATTGAATTTTCTCATACCGTAGGCGAGACCCATTGTCGCGCCTTCCATAGCAGATCTGATTAAATATTCGGGTCTCATATTGTTAGTAGTCAATCCATGAATGACTCCTTTACCATTAGGTAAATTGGGTGTTCTCTCGCCATTTAAGTATGGTAAAAAAGTTAAACCTCCTGAACCAGGATCAACGCTAGAAACTGCGCTTTCCATATCTTCCAAACTTAGTCCAAAAAGATCTCTAACCTGCTCNGTTACTACAGTCACATTCATAGTACAGACAAGCGGCAACCATTTATCAGTACTGTCACAAAAAGCAGCAACCTCACCATTGTCGTCTACTGCAGGAGCATCACTCACACCATAAAGAGTTCCTGAGGTTCCAAAACTCGCAGTTATTACACCAGACTTCACATTACCAGTTCCAATAGCTCCCATCATATTGTCACCTCCCCCAGCGCTAACGACAACACCATCAGGCAGACCNCAATCTTTCTGCACCTCAGATATAACTTCTCCGTGTATACTCAAAGAGGATCCAACTTCAGGGAGCATATCTTGCATTTCAGAACCAACAAAATCCACTAATTCTTCACACCATTCTCTTTTTCTGATATTTAATAAACCAGTACCTGAAGCATCTCCATACTCCATTTTCTTTACTCCAGTTAACCAAAAGTTAATGTAATCATGCGGAAGAAGTATTGACCTCACTCTACTATAACTCTCTGGCTCATTTTGTTTGAGCCAAAGAACTTTTGGAACCGTGTAACCAGGAAGTATATTATTACCACTAATTTTGATTAGACNTGATGAACCTCCAAATTCATCNGANAATTGCNGNCATTGTTCTATTGTTGACGTATCACACCATAATTTAGCAGGCCTAATCACCTCATCATTCTCATCAAGCACCACCAAACCGTGTTGTTGCCCACTAACTCCTATAGCCTTAATCTTTTCACTCAATTC
This sequence comes from Verrucomicrobiales bacterium, assembly GCA_002705125.1. Classification (GTDB taxonomy): domain Bacteria; phylum Verrucomicrobiota; class Verrucomicrobiia; order Verrucomicrobiales; family DEV007; genus EC70. Next base: position 13,865 of record PAHQ01000091.1, read on the forward strand.
TCCAAGGTCACCCACGCAACGACTAATTACATTCTTTGTGGCGGTTAACCAATCTTGGGGATGTTGCTCCATATGACCACTTGGCAACCCGCCAATCAGCTCATATGACTCTTGAGCAGATACTAATATTTCTCCTGATTCAGAGTCTAAGGCCACTGCCTTAGTACTCTGAGTTCCACTATCAATACCTATAAAAATCATCTTAAATACCTTTTAATGAGTTACTGTTATTAATCAATATGTAAGCTATTCTTGCNCATTTGTAGAATTTTAATATCCTATTGTTAACTTTTACACGAATATAGTGTAAGTAAAGAATCATGGAGTTTGACTGGCAAGAACCAAGTTTTGATCTAAACGATGTATCAGCAAAGGAAATAGAGGAATCTTTTGAAGATCCTTTTGCTCTCAGATTGTTACCAGATGGTGATTATGCTGAAAGTAATAATCGTTTTTTTTGCTTAGGTTCATCAGTTAGCAATAGACCTGTTTTTAGCCTTTTCTGGACTGATGGAAAAAAATATAGAGTCATAGTGGCCAGGGAAATGTCTGAAGAAGAAAAAAGTTTCTACGAGCGCCAAAAAGCCCAAGCTATATAAGATATGAATACAATAAATAATTGGGAAGAGATTCCTCTACTTGAAGAGGAAGAAGATGAAGTGAATTACTGGNGTCAACATCAGCTTTCTCCATCCCTTATGAATTCATCTATTCATCAACCCGACTCTAGAGAGTCTACTACCATCACCCTTAGATTTGACCCNAGAATGCTTGCTAGAATAAAAAGAATAGCANGATCAAGATTCCTCAACTATCAGAGCATGATGAAACAATGGCTCAGTGAAAGACTTGAAGATGAAATCAAATAGATTCATGGAACATCTACTTCATTCAATATTTCTGCAACCAGTTCAGCTCCTGAAACACCTCCAACATCAATATCCTCATTAGAGGCTATCCTATGTGATAGAACTGAACCAACTACGCTTTTAACGTNTTCTGGATAAACTGCTTTATTACCTTCAAGCCAAGCAACCGCCTGAGATGCCCTCATTAATGATATTGCTGCTCTAGAACTAATAGAGTGGGTCATCCCTTTTTTTCTGCGAGCGCAATCACAAATTTCCGTAATATAACTACAAATATTTTCGCTAACGTGAATTGATTTAACTTGAGACTGAAAGTCTATAATTTCTTCTAACTCTATTAGAGGATCGAAATCTCGAGACTCTGCCTCCTCGTTAGAATGTTTGAGTAAAATTTTTGTCTGTGTATCTGGGTCGGGAATCCCCATTGAAATTGAAAGCATGAACCTGTCGAGCTGAGGTTCAGGCAAAGCAAAAGTTCCCGTAGAGTGCACGTTATTTTGAGTAGCAATGACCATGAAAGGTAATGATAATTTATGCGTATATCCATCTATGGAAACTTGTCTCTCATTCATACACTCTAATAATGAGCTTTGAACTCTCGGACTAGTGCGGTTAATTTCATCTGCAAGAAGTACATTACTAAAAACAGGNCCTCTCACAAATTCAAATTCCTCTCTACCTTGGTGGTAAATCGAATACCCTAATAAGTCTGATGATAAAATGTCAGGAGTGAACTGAACTCTACTGAAGCTACCATTGATTGATTTGGCTAAAGTTTCGGCCAGGGTTGTTTTACCAATACCAGGCGCACCCTGAATAAGAATATGGCCATCAGTAATTAAACCTAAAATCATCAAATATGATGGCTCCTCTGAGCCAATAATGACATCGGTTAGCCTNTTACGAATAGATTCTAGTTTNTTGGACATACGTTATTAANGTTAACTTGNTTTCATTTTGATCTTTGCAAAAAGCAAGCATCCGCCCAATCAGCATGATCCGCAATATCTAAGTCNAGGCCAGGGTCAACCTGTAAAGTAATCCTATTACACCCCGTGATATCAACCTTNATTAGCTTTGCAGGCTCACCGCCCTTAACTCTTCCTCTATACAATTCACCTTCATCAGACTTAACAACAAATTCACAATCTCCCAGCCCCCCAGCATCATCATCAATGCCAATTTCAGCAAGAAACATGTCATACGGACCTTCGTTTAAAAACTCAAGTTGCATTCCAGAGGCAAGGCCGAGTCCCTTNTCATAAACTTGTTCATTAATTTGAATTGGCAAGCCGGATACAGTTCTATCTTTCTGAAATTCTCGTCGAAAAGCAACAATAGGATTAGCNTTATAAGAAACTGGCTCAAGATCAGAAACAAAGACTAATCGTGGAGACTTTAAGCTAACTCTTTTAACTTTTTCCCATGGAACATTCAATTCAATATCTTCAATCATGCTTAAACGAACCTGACCATCCTTCAATTCAATAATATTAGCTCTTATACGACTACCCCCTTCTAGAGACAGTAAGCATGATGGCCGATCATCTTGTTCTAACAAAGGCGAAGCGAGTACGACTCCATAAGTTCTATTAANCGGCACAGACTGTAACTTATTGTCTCTATCAAACACCATCGAATCCTGATTCAATTCCTCTATTAATCCTTCAACTTCTTGTAATTCTGCACCTCCACTTATGAAAACAGTATCTAAGTCCTTGGTTTCTTTCCAATCAAGCAAGCCTTTTTGAAAACGTGANCCTCTTCGAATTTTTCCAAATCTTAAAGCCCTAACTGAATCGATAGGCACTATTATTTCACCTAAACCTTGCGNAGACAGTTTGAACTCTTCTTCGAGTAAACTAATTTTAGTAAAAGCAAACTCAGTACCACATATTAATACTAGCCTACCTTCAGATTCATCAATTTGATTAGAGTCACCACTAGCAACAATGCTTCTTATACCATCAAGGGTGAACTCTGTGTCTTTAATACTAACAACCCCTTGATTGCTAATGCCTGTGATATTTCCCTCTATTACGTCACCCTCTAAAGTAATCACTCTAGGTCCAGCAAATAAAACAGAAAAAACGTTCCCTAAAAGNAATATAAACCCACATAGTCGAACCTTATTCATTTATGATATGATTTAAATGTATGGATTTTTTTTTGCAGAAATTATTCCGGCTCTTTCTTTCCACCTTGAAGTGAACGGTAGTACTGGTCTACAAGAGTTTTGTATCTAGCTGGATACTTAGATTTCAATGCACCCAGTGCTTCAGCGCCTCTATCTCTTTTCCTTAAATCATCCCATGCACTTTCAGCAGCACCTCTTACTCGACGGATAACACGAGGAGGGCTTTGAGCGTTTGGGTTACCTTGTTGCGCATTACTTTGTCCATTTCCTTGTCCACTACTGGGTTGCCCAGGGGAACCACCTTGCCCCTGACTTNGAGAGGAATTTGGATCTGGGGGTGGAGGGTTTTCTTGTTTTTCGGCTCTTTCGATCAATTCATTTAACATTTCAACAATTTTGATCTGAGCGAATTGAGTCTCTTCTCCAGGATCTTTTATATCAAGTTTCCTCCTAGAAAACTCCATATGAGTAGCAACATCATCTAAACTGCCCCTGTTTACCCTCTCAAGAGAGGCAATTATATCAACAGCCGCATCTAATAAACGGGAGGACTCATTACTGTGATTTTCCACAAACTCATTTAACGCATCTGACGCAGCTGTTCTCTGTAACATATTTGAGTAGCATACCCCTTCATAATATAGCGCCTCTCCAAATCTTAATGACTCATTCCTCCATTTTGACCTGATATCTCTTAGATACGGTAAAGCATCTTCATAGCGGCCCTCACCAATTAATAATCTAGACAAAAAATAAGATGCTTCTGCAGCAAGGAAGCCGTCTTCTGCATTAGTCATTTTCCCCATAAAATTCATACCCTCAACAGGATCATCAGCAGCTTTCTCCAATGCTAGCGAGAAAGATGGATACTGCTCACGCAATGACTCAGTAAGAATATTAGATTTAAAATCAGTTTTATCTGTATCACNTAAAAGCTCATTTATACGGTTGAAGTTAATCTCATTTTGCTCTGAATTCTTCTCAAGAAAATTATTTAAAACATTCTTTTTGGAATACTCAGGAACCGCTCCCAAGAAACCTAAAAACAAAAAATTAACTGATACTAAAGTTACTAATTTTTTTAATCTCATAACTATTAATCTATTTCGGATTCAGTTGACTGCTGACCTCTAGCGGCTAGTTCTCTTGCCGACTCGGTAACTTTTTTCTGCAACACAGTTACTTCTGAAACTTGCCGCTTCAGCACTTCATTTTGTTTATCTCGCGCTTTTAATTGACCTTCAAAATCAATCGTTCTTCTATTAATTCTTAATTGAGTAAGACGCAACAATTTTAACTCTGCACTAGGAGGCAATAAGTTTTGTTGTTGTTGCTGTTGTTGTTGTTGTTGCTGCTGCTGCTGCTGCTGCTGCTGCTGCTGCTGCTGCTGCTGCTGCTGCTGATGATGATGTTGTTGTTGTTGTTGTCGTT
>PAHQ01000092.1 GCA_002705125.1 Verrucomicrobiales bacterium
CACTTGATTCAATATCCCAAATACAAAAGTCATTAAACGAAATTAAGCTGAATAATATTAAGGAACAAAAAAATCTTAAAGAATCCTTCTTATGGGAAGTTGATACATCTGCACCATACGATTTAATCTTGGCTGATAATATATTATTCCATGGTGGTCTAGATAAAGTATCAGCATATAATGCAATCAACGGGGACGAAGTATGGAGTGCTGAGATAAAAGGAAAAGCCTATGGGTTAGCATTTTCTCATGGAACGCTTTTAGTTAGTACNACNCTTGGTCATATATATGCTTTTTCACCNTAATTTTNATCNATCGTNAAATTGAAAAAAATGANTNTNNGATTGCTTNTTNTTCGAGAGATAAGNTTCAATTTAGGAGGGTTTACGGCTGGTGTTTTAGCAATCTTTTTATCGTTAATTTCGTATCTTATTGCTGTCTCAATTAATGCGGATCTTCGGATTAATACATCAAAGAAACTTCAATTAATGAATAGTGAACTTAACGAAGAAGTTACTGCATTAGAAGATGGCATTAGGAAATCTATGAAAGGNCTAGGGTTTAATATTTATATATACCCAGAAAACCAAGATCTATCAGCAGTTTATGAAAGAGGGTATGGAGATAAAACAATGCCTGAGAATTATGTTAGTAAATTAGCAAATTCAAAAATAATTCATATAAATCANCTATTGCCTAGATTAACTGAAATGGTAGATTGGTCCGAGAAGGATAGGTCGGTCCTTTTGATAGGTGTAAGAGGTGAGGTGCCGATTGCTTATAGGGGGCCAAATATTAAAAAGCCTCTCATTAATCCGGTCAAAGAAGGATCTATAGTTTTAGGGTATGAGCTCCACCATGCTTATGGTCTTAAAGTTGGTGATAAAGTTAATTTCCTAGATGATGAATATACCGTTAGCATTACACACAAAAGAAGAGGAACAGTTGATGATATTTCATTATGGATGAATCTTTCTAAGGTTCAAAAAATTCTTAATAAGGAAGATAAGATAAACGCCATTCTTGCACTTGAGTGCAATTGTGAATCGATAGACAGANTTGGAGAAATTAGGAATGAGATTCATNAAATCTTACCTGAAACTAAAATAATTGAAAAAGAAAGTAGAGCATTAGCCCGAGCTGAAGCTAGAAATTTNANNAAATTTACNGGAGAAAAGCAGATACAAAATTTTCTACAAAGCAAAAAAGAGCTCATANATATTCAGGGTATATTTTCCTTCGGNTTTGTAATTATAATATGTATTTTATGTTCTTTCTGGATATCTCATTTAACTATATCAAATATTAATCAAAGGCTTATCGAAATTGGAACTTTCACAGCGATAGGATTTGGAGGAAAAAAAATAATGATACTTATTTTATCTAGAGTGCTTCTCATGGGTTTAATTGGAGGAATGCTTGCTGTATTATTATTTGTAATAACTTGTCCAAATGTTTTCGGATATGATGTTTACAAAAATGTTACTAACAACTTCTCATTTATTATAATTGTATTAGTTGCTCCCTTAACTTTAGCAGTCATGTCTGCATGGATTCCTGTTTTAAGAGCAGTTCTAAAAGACCCAGTAGACGTATTAAGGAATGATTAAGGAATCTAATTTAGTCAAAAATATTAAGCCCTTTGTTACTGCAAAAAAAATCAGTAAATCATATGGTAATAATAACAATGTTGTAGTTTTAAATAATGCTTCAATAGACCTGTTTAGAGGGGAATTTTTGTCTATATCAGGTCCTAGCGGTTGCGGTAAAACTACACTATTAATGATTTTAGGCTGTTTGATGAATCCAGATAATGGTGAAGTCAAAATTGATAATTTTGATCCTTATAAAATAAAGCCATCTGATCGAGCCAAAGTAAGAAGCGAATTTATTGGGTTTATATTTCAAGATTTCAAACTTATTCCTTATCTTAATGTCATGGAAAATATTAGATGCTCCGCATTACCATTAGGGCAAATTTCCGTTAATGATAAATTAGAGAAGTTGTTAAGTATTTTGAAATTAGATCATAGAAGACTACATGTTCCCAGTCAGCTTAGTGCTGGTGAAAAACAAAGAACAGCTATAGCAAGAGCTATGATTACCTCCCCTAGATTTATTCTTGCTGATGAGCCGACAGGAAATCTTGATGAAGAAAATACAGAGATCGTTCTTAAATCATTAAGAGATTACTCAAATAATAATGGTTCCGTCTTGATGGTAAGTCATGATCCTAATATTGAATGTTTTACTGATCGTCATTTGAAAATGTCGGCTGGAGGATTTGAAGAAAAATAATTTATGGAAATCAAAGTCCAATATAAAGGTCAATTGGCTGCTGAAAATGATTCTAGTAATGAGATTATCAATTGTGAAAAACCTCTCTCAATATTGGAACTATTGAATGTTATTTTAGAGAGTAAAACTCCAGAATTTCGAAAGCTTATTGTTAATAGTGATAATGTTCCCACACGGTCATTGTTAATTGTGAAAGATAACGTCCAGGTCTTAGATTTAAGAGGCACAATAATTGAAAATGACTGCCAAATTAACTTATTACCTCCAATTGCTGGAGGTTGATGAATCATGCTAAATATAAATGACCAGGAAACGTACTCCTGGCAAACTGCTTTGCCAGGTTTCGGTGAAAGAGAACAAGAGATTTTAAGAAATAGTACCGCTTTAGTTACTCGAGTTGGTGGACTTGGAGGCCCTGTAGCACAAAGTCTAGCAGCCGCTGGCTTTGGAAGAATTATTTTAGCCCACAAAGGGAATTTGCGAAAAGATGATCTTAATAGACAAATCTTAATGTCTAGAAAATGGATTGGTAAATCGAGAGTTGATTGTGCTACTGCGACACTAAATAATTTCAATGATGACATCGAAATTGTTTCTCACAATGCTAACGTTAACNATGAGAANATTGATGAGATAATTTGCGGNGCNAATATTGTCTTTAGCTGTGCTCCATTATTTAATGAACGATTTACATTAAATTCTGCATGTATTACTAAAAATATACCTTTAGTAGATTGTTCAATGTATTCGATGGAGGGACGGGTAATTCCAATAATTCCTGGAAAAACTCAATGTTTGAAATGCATTTATCCTGAAGATCCCGCTAATTGGAAAAGAAAGTTTCCAGTATTGGGCGCAGTATCAGCTTTAGTAGCTCAGGTTGGAGTAATTGAAGGAATAAAAATTTTAACTAACTTTATGTCACCAAGTATTGGTAATATGATTTCGATAGATGCAAGTAAACCAAGCATTGAAAAAATAAAACTAGCAGATAAAAATATCAATTGTGATACTTGCAACACACTAATGCCATCATGAGAGCTAAGTTGATTTTTCTATGTTTGATATTTTCCATACCTTTGGTTATCTCAATTAATTCTATCTTCAATAAAGAAGAGAATAATAATAACCTCGTTTTTTATTGTGCTGCCGGTTTGAGATTGCCAGTTCAGGAAATCGTTGAAAATTATCAAAATGAATTCCAAGACCGTATAAACATACAGTTTGCTGGATCTGGCACTCTATTGTCAAATATTGAAGCCTCAAATACTGGAGATTTATATCTTGCTGCGGATACAAGCTATATCGATATAGCCATNGATAAAGGGTTTGTTGAATCGACTATTCCTACATGCAATCTCACTGCAGGGTTTGTTGTTAAAAAAAACAACCCGTTAAAATTAAAGTCAATAGATGATATTTTAAACAACCCTTCGGTACGTGTTGTTCTAGCAAACCCTGAAGCTGCATCAATTGGGAAGTTTTCTAAGAAGGTTTTAACTGATTCAGATAAATGGAAAAGTATATCAGCACGTGCTGTTGTAATGAAGCCAACTGTTAATGAAATTGCTAATGCGGTTAAGTTAAATTCNGCAGATGTTGGAATTGTTTGGGACGCTGTGGCTAATCAGTATGCTGAATTAGAATTCGTCCCTCTTCCTGAGTTTAATGAAAAGAAAAAACTAGTCACAATTGGCTTATTAAAGAGTTCTTTAAATAAGCCTGCCGCTATGAAATTTGCGCGATATTTAAGCTCTAAGGACAAAGGTCAAATGGTGCTTAAAAAACATGGATTTGAAATTCTTTCTGGTGATCAATGGGAGCTTNATCCTTCAATAGTTTTGTATACCGGGGCAATGCTTAATCCAGCGATAAAGAAAAGCTTAGATTTGTTTGAAAAAAGAGAAGGAGTAAGTGTTGATGTAGTTCCTAATGGTTGTGGTGTTCTTGTGTCACAAATGAAAGCTGGTGCTAGACCTGATGCATATTTTTCTTGCGATGTATCNTTCATGAATGATGTAGAGCATCTATTCTCACCTTCAATAACTATTAGTCAGAACGACATGGTTATTCTCATAAAAAAAGACAAGGTTGATGAAATTAAGAAGATAAAGGATTTAGAGGTTCCCGGTTTGCGNGTGGGNTGTGCACACCCTNAAAAATCAGCTCTCGGAGCGTTAACAGTAAGATTATTAGACAATTTAAAAATCAATCTTGGGTCTAATTTGACTCTTGATTCCGCNACGGGTGATTTTTTAGTAAATCAGCTTAGAGCAGGTTCTCTCGATGCTATTATAGTTTACAGAAGTAATGCTTTAGCTAATTCTTCTACACTAGATGATGCAGCTATTGTCGAGATTAATGATTCTTCTGCTCTTGCTTATCAACCATTTGCGATTGGGTTAAATACAAAACATAAAAATTTAATGACTAGGTTGTTTGATACATTAACAAGTCAACAGGCCAAGAGTGATTTTGAAAAAATTGGGTTTAAATGGATGGTAGAATAGCGTTTTGGTGAAAAAGAAAAAAGTTCCTTCTGATATCCCGTTCTATTCATTTATGTGGTGCGCTGGCATCATGTATTTCGCTTTAATTGTTGCGCTATTGTATGCTGATGCTAGCTACACATCTTTTAGCGAAATCAAAAATGCCTTAGCCGATAAGTCTATTAGGTCATCTGTGTGGTTAACCTTTCAAACATGTTGGATTACGGCAATACTCTCGATATTGTTCGCTGTTCCAACTGCGTACATATTAACTCGATATAATTTTCCATTTAAAAGATTCTTTGATTCTATATTAGATATTCCTATTGTATTACCACCTCTGGTCATAGGGTTAAGTTTACTCATTCTTTTTAATCAAATTCAAATATTTGATCAAACTATTGAAACTCATTTTAAGAATTTCTTTTCTTCTTTAAATGCAATTCTTCCTGATAGATTTCCCATCAAATTTCCTGATGGTGTAACTTACAAAGTCCCGGCTATCATATTAGCTCAATTCACAGTGTCTTGTGCCTTTGCGGTTAGAACTATGAGAAATACATTTGAAAATATTGATGCTAGGCAGGAAGAGGTAGCTCTTACAATGGGTTGTAATAGAAGCAAGGCCTTTTGGACAGTTGTTATTCCTCAAGCAAGATTTGGCATAATGACTGCTGCGATACTATCCTGGGCAAGAGCCCTCGGTGAATTTGGGCCAATTTTGGTATTTGCTGGAGCGACTAGAGGAAAAACAGAAGTTCTTTCAACTACTGTATTTTTAGAAATATCTATTGGTAATCTTGAAGGAGCTGTCGCTGTATCTTTTTTAATGATTAGTGCAGCNGTTTTAGTTTTGGTAATCGTTAGAATGCTAAGTTCTAATAATTCTAGTTGGTAGTTATATGCTTAAGGTTGATAAATTAACAATAGATATAGGAAATTTCTCAATTANGGACATATCATTTGATATTCCAAGAGGCAAGTACGCAGTGTTAATGGGAAAGTCTGGATCAGGTAAAACAACTATACTTGAGTCGATATGTGGATTGCGGAATATTAAATCAGGGTCCATTTTTATAGATGGCAACAATGTCACTAAATTAAGACCAGGTGATAGATTTATAGGCTTTGTTCCTCAAGATGGTGTTTTATTTTCAACTATGACTGTATTCGAACAAATTGCTTTTGGTTGTACTGTTAGAGGGTACACTAAGAATTCATCAAAAATTAGAGCTCTCGAATTATCCAAAGATTTAGATATAGAGCATCTCTTGGATCGTGATTCTCAAGGATTAAGTGGAGGAGAAATACAACGAGTCGCATTAGCAAGAGCATTAGCATCTAAGCCACAATTAGTCTGTATGGATGAACCATTAAGTTCACTTGATGAGGATAGTAGAGAAAATGTCTGTGATCTAATTAAACGGATACACAAGAAAGAAAATTTAACCTTTCTTCATATAACTCATTCTCAGACTGAGGCCGATTTAATGGGTGAGATTAAATTTAAACTAATTGAGGGTAGTGTTATTGCTGACACTTAATTTGTAAATTGAATCTTTACCCATTCTAACAATTCTCCAATTATCAAGTATATCAGCTCCAATGCTGTTATAGAACGATATAGCTTTAACATTCCAATCAAGAACAGTCCATTCCATCCTTCCGCAATCTAATTCATTTGCGATCTTTGCTAGTTGAACCATCATCTGCGTCCCGATACTGCTTCCCCTGTAATTCTCACTTATATATANATCTTCTAAATATAATCCCTTACGACCTATGAAAGTGGAGTAATTAAAAAAGTATACAGCAACTCCAACAATTTTGTTATCTATTAATGCGATGATTGAATGAGCGGCAGGATCCTTTGAAAATAATGCGTCATGNGTTGATTCTGGACTTGCGATTACAGATGAGGATATCTGTTCAAACTCAGCCAACTCTAATAAAAGCTGATGAATAACGGGGGATTCATTTTTCTTTGGAGGCCTAATTACTAAATCCTTCACATTATAATCTTATTAAAACTAATTGATGTTTCAATACAGTTTTAAAACTATGTGAAATAAGGTTTTTACTGTGCAATACTATATTTTCCCTCCAATGTCTGAAAAACATAACAATAAAATCCAAAGTGATTTCATAAGAGAAATTATTAATGATGATTTATCATCAGGAAAGCATTCCACCTCTATAACTAGGTTTCCTCCTGAGCCAAATGGCTATCTTCATTTAGGTCACGCAAAATCTATTTGTTTAAACTTTGGTGTTGCTAATGAAAATAAAGTTTCAGGTGGAAGATGTCATTTGCGCTTTGATGATACCAACCCAACTAAAGAGGAAACAGAGTACGTTGAATCAATAAAAAAAGATATTAAATGGCTTGGTTATGACTGGGGAGAGCATATTTACTTTGCCTCGGATAACTTTGAGCAACTATACGAATGGGCTGTATATCTTATAAATAATAATACTGCTTACGTAGATGATCTTAATGCAGATGAGATTCGAGAGTATAGGGGGTCTTTGACTGAGCCCGGTAAGGATAGTCCACATAGAAATCGATCAGTTGATGATAACTTGAAACTTTTTTCGCAAATGCGTGAAGGTGTATTCGATGACGGAGATAAGGTTTTAAGAGCTAAGATCGATATGTCACATCCCAATATTAACATGAGGGACCCTGTGATATACCGTATAATAAAAACAACTCATCATCGAACTGATGATAAATGGTGCATCTATCCAAGTTACGATTTCGCTCATGGTCAGTGTGATTCTCTGGAAGAAATAACTCATTCTCTTTGTACTCTAGAATTCGAGCAACACAGACCATTATATGAATGGTTCATTGATAAATTACCTGTCCAAAGCAAACCTAGACAAATAGAATTCAGCAAGCTTCAACCAACTTTCACCTTACTGAGTAAAAGAAAATTAATAGAGATGGTTAATGATAAATATGTTGATGGTTGGGATGACCCTAGAATGGCTACTTTGTCAGGGCTTCGCAGAAGAGGGTTTCCACCTCAATCATTAATATCATTTTGTAAGTCCATAGGGGTTACAAAATTTACAGGAGTAACGGACATTGCTCTTTTAGAACATACAGTTAGGGAACTATTAAATAAAGAAGCTAAACGTAAAATGGTTGTTCTTGATCCAATAAGAATAAATATCACCAATTGGCCAAATAAAGATCATATTGAATTCATGAATGCCATCAATAACCCTGAAGATAATGAATCAGGTAAAAGACAAATCCCACTTGATGGTGAAGTTTATATAGAGAGAGATGACTTTATGGAAGATCCCCCCAAAAAGTATTACCGATTAAGCCCAGGTACAGAGGTTCGATTGAGGTATTCTTATTGCATTCGATGTGATGAAGTAATAAGGGATGATGCCGGTAATGTAATTGAGTTGTTATGTTCCTATGACCCAGAAACCTTGGGTAAGAACCCAGAAGGTAGAAAAGTGCGAGCTGCCATACACTGGGTTCCAGTTAATGATTCAATTGATGCTGAATTAAGGCTTTACGATAGAACTTTCACAGTCGAAGACCCTTCAGCAGTTAATGATTGGAGAGAATGTTTCAACCATAAAGCTCTCAATGTATTAAAAGGTTGCAAACTCGAATCATCTTTAAGGGATGCTTTAATTGACCAAAGATTTCAATTTGAAAGAAAGGGATATTTTTGTGTAGACTCAAAAGATTCAACAAAAGAAAATCTTGTTTTTAATAGAACGATCGCCCTACGAGATACATGGGCAAAAATTAATAAATCATGAAATCACTTTGGAACGACAATGATGCCAAAAAATATGGCAAGTCCTTACTAGCAAAAAGAGTTTACACATCTCGATTATTAGGAGCTAATCCTGATCTAGTCCTACATGGAGGTGGAAATACATCTGTAAAGATTAAGAAAAAAGATTTTTTTGGTATTTCTAAAGAGTATCTTTATGTGAAAGGAAGTGGTTGTGATTTGGCTACAATAAATGAAGATGATTTTTCAGCATGTGACATGCAAGATCTTCTTTCTATGTCTGTAATGGATGATCTCAGTGATACGAA
>PAHQ01000093.1 GCA_002705125.1 Verrucomicrobiales bacterium
AATGCATAACTTTTGATGCCTACGCTTGTTTTGTGGGGGATTATCAAAGTTCCTACTATGTTCATCCTAACTGGTAACAGTTGAAGCTAAAAATTCCACAATAGCTAAGCTAGAAAAGCGACCCACAGCTGAACAGTTAGCAGCTGCGGAAGCTGAAAGAGATGCCCGTCCAACTCAAGAGGCTTACGATTTAGTTGTTGCTGAAAGGGATGCTAGAGCAACCATTGAACAAATTCAGGATGCCCGTAATGGATCAATAGTAATTGATTCTGAGAACGGAGAAGCAACCATCTCATTCAATATCGAGGAAAGTGAAGACCTAAAGACTTGGCAAGCGACTGGTGAGAAAATTACCAAGACTATTCAACTTAAAGACGGCAAGAATTTCTACCGATTTGCCTTGGATGATTGACTCAGAAAAAATTATGAAAAACAAAGTTTGTCTCTCATTTTAGGTAACTCCAATTAGGCAATTATATCTTTTAGAACCTTGCCGTGTACATCTGTGAGCCTAAAGTCTCTTCCTTGGTATCTGTGAGTGAATTTCTCGTGATTAATTCCGAGAAGATGCAGCATAGTTGCGTGAAAATCGTGGACATGGACTATGTTATCCACAGCACTATAACCTAGCTCATCGGTGGCACCATATGTCATTCCTGGACGAATTCCAGCTCCTGCCATCCACATGGAGAAAGCTTTAATGTGATGGTCCCTGCCATCGCCTTGAGCCATGGGGGTTCTACCAAATTCACCGCCCCAAACAACAAGCGTATCTTCCAATAAGCCTCTTTCTTTGAGGTCTTTTACGAGTGCTGCAGAGGCCTTGTCCACTAGGTTTGCTGTATTTTGAACACCCTTTTTAATACCCCCATGATGGTCCCAACCTCGATGGTAGAGCTGAATAAAGCGTACCCCTCTTTCAGCCATTCTCCTAGCAAGCAAACAGTTTGAAGCAAAAGTTCCATCAGCACCCTTTGTCCCATACATGTCAGTTATATGTTTAGGTTCATCAGAAAAATCAACTAAGCCAGGGACGCTCATTTGCATTTTAAAAGCCATTTCATATTGGCTTATTCTCGCATCGATTTCCTGATCATTGAGTGATCTGTTGCCAATCAAATTTAGCTCTTTTACTGTGTCGATGACTTCTTTTTGTCGGTTCTGACTTACTCCTTTTGGGCTGTTAACATAAAGCACTGGATCACCTTTTGACCTAAGTCTTACCCCTTGATGTTGGCTAGGAAGAAATCCACTGTGCCATTGTCTAGCTGCTATAGGTTGAGATTGCCCGCCGCCTACTGAAGTGAGTACTACGAATCCAGGAAGATTCTCACACTCACTTCCTAGACCGTAGGTAATCCATGAACCCATAGATGGACGTCCTGATATTATTGATCCCGTGTTCATAAAGGTATGAGCTGGATCATGGTTTATTTGTTCGGTCTGCATTGACTTTATAATGCAGATATCGTCGGCAATATTCTTCGCGATATTTGGAAGCACTGTTGAAATTTCCTGACCACTTTTACCATATTTAGCAAATTCGTGTTGAGGTCCTAAAATCTTTAGTTCATTAGCCTTTCCTTGTAGCTGTGCAATTTGTTGCCCCTCAGTGAATGACTTTGGCATGGGTTTACCATGGAGTTCCTTTAGCTTTGGTTTGAAATCAAAAGTTTCCAAATGAGATGGTCCTCCCGCCATGCAAAGTACGATTACCCTTTTGCATTTTGCTGGTAATTTTGGTTTTACAGATGCTGAGCCATTGAAAAGAGATGCAAGAGCAGCCGAACCTACACTGGTTCGCTGTAAAAATGTTCTGCGAAGAATTGAATTTTCCATTTTAATATCTCGTAATGGTTTCGTGTAAGTTTAAGAGGGCTCTGCCAACGCTAATCCAAGGAGCCAGTGATTCAGGTTTTATGTTTTCTGGTGGATTTAGGTCACCGACGCTGACGAGTTCTTTGGCGGCATTCGGGTTACTTGAAAACTCTGTCTTATGTTTTTTTAGTAGCGATTTTAATACTGTGATTTCATCATCTAAAGCTTCCCTTGAAAGTACTTGCATAACCATTGCCTGAATTTTGGACTTATCATCAATGAGGCTTTGATTGGCTAATATCTTTTGTGCTAATCCTCGTGCCGATTCCACTTGGGTGGGGTCATTAAGCATCACTAAAGCAGCCAGAGGAGTGTTTGATCGTGGCCTATTGGCTGTGCACTCTTCTCTGGATGGTGCATCAAAGGCAATTAGTGCTGGATGAAGAAACTGTCTTTGCCAGTGAGTATAAAGTCCCCTGCGGTATTGATTTTGGCCTGAGTCCGCTTTGTAAGTTCTTCTAGGAAAGTTAAGATTTTCCCAATAACCTGATGGTTGATAAGGTTTGACGCTTGGTCCACCAATTTTATTAACCAGTAAGCCGCTCACAGAAAGAGCATTATCTCTTATGAATTCCGCATCAATCCTGAAACTTGATTGTCTTGCAATGAGTCTATTTTCAGGATCAATAGTTCTGAGTTTTTCATTTTCGTATGAAGATTGTCGGTAAGCTTTGGAATTAACTATTAGTTTAACCATGTGTTTAATATCCCATCCTGACTCCATGAATTCTATTGCGAGCCAGTCAAGAAGTTCGGGGTGAGATGGCCATTCGCCTTGTGACCCAATGTCATCAAGAACATTTGATATACCTGTTCCAAAAAACATTTTCCATAATCTATTAACATAGACTCTTGCAGTGAGAGGATTTTGTCGTGAAACAATCCATTGGGCTAAATCTTTTCGTGTCGTTACTTTTTGATCACTCAAAAACGTTGGCAGAGCGGGGTTAACTATTTCTCCCGTTTGATCCATCCAGTCACCTCGAGGAAGGACTCTTGTCATTCTTGGTTTAACAGAAACAGTGGCAAGCATTTCTCGCGATTGCTTTTTCAACTCTTCAATTTTCTGATTTATTAATTTCTGATCTTCCTCTGACTGTTTAGTTTTTACCTCAGTCTCTAACTTTGATACTTCGATTCTTGTTTTTTTATCTAAGACCTTAATTGTTTCACCCCAACCGACCTTTTGTGCGCTTGGATAATAGCCAACGCCTTTAATATCAGCAAAAAATGCAGCAAAACTATAAAAGTCCTTAATTGTGAAAGGATCAAATTTATGGTCATGACATTCCGCGCATCCGACTGTCACCCCTAACCATGTAGTGGCGGTTGTACGAACACGGTCGGCAGCATATTTAGCAAGATATTCGGCATCCTGAATACCGAATTCGGTACTTTTCATGTTGAGTCGATTGTAACCAGCTGCGACTTTCTGTTCCATTGAGGCTTCAGGTAAAAGATCTCCTGCAATTTGTTCAATGGTGAATTGATCAAATGGTTTATTACCATTAAATGCATCTATGATGTAATCCCTGTAAGGAGATACTTTCCATTCTATGTCCGCATGATAGCCATTCGTGTCTGCATAACGAACTAGGTCCAACCAATTGACTGCCATTCTTTCTCCGTAAGCCTGAGAGGCCAAGAACTTTTCCGATAATCTTGATATTGCTTCATCTAAACTTCCTTTTTCGAAATCCTTAACTTCCTCAGTGCTTGGAGGTAGACCTCGCAAGTCATAGCTAAGTCTTCTGATTAGGACGTGCCTTGGTGCAGTTTCTGAGAAGTTTAGATTTTCCTCATTAAGCTTTTTCTCAAGTATTGAATCTATGGCGTCTTTAGTTTTCAAATCTTTACTTCTAGAAGGACTTATCCAAGCCCAATGGTCTTCCCACTTGGCTCCTTGGTTAATCCAATTAGTGAGAATCTCTTTTTCTTCTACAGTTAGTTTTTTGCGATGATCAATTGGAGGCATGACCTCATCGGCATCATTAGACAAAATCCTTTCAATCATGGTACTCTCCAATGCATTCCCAGGAATAATGACTCCACTCTTAGAGTGATCACTTATATCGAGTCTTAACTTAGCCTTTCGGTTTCCCTTATCGGGTCCATGGCATGACCAACAGTTGTCTGAAAGTATTGGTCTGACATCTCTATTAAAATTAATTGGTTCTGAATTTTCAGGTCTACCCAATGAGTCGATACTGAACGAATCAAATAAAACCAATATAATGAATAAGTGCTTTATCATATAATTTGGGAAAGGCGTCCTTGATAGATTAGCTAAAATTGTAATATTATTACTTTTTCATTTTTATCCAAGTGCCAATATCACTCAATAAAAAGTTAGTAAGGTTACTCTAAAGCAACAACTAATTAAGAATCTTTAGTCTGGGCTGATTTTAAGTTTGTTGAAACTCAATAATTCATACAAAATTATACGAACTTAAGTAATATTCATTATCATGCTGTTGTCTATTTTTAGAAAGTTATCAAATGTAGCTTTCACCTTAATTGTCTTAACTTTTATCTTAATCCCTCAAAAGGCATTATCTCAAGAATCCGAAGCTAAACCCGCTCCAAAAGCGCTACCAAAAGACCCCGCTCTTGATCAGTATTACGTTGCTAATGCAGCCTTTAACCGAAAGCTTTATCCCGTAGCCGCCGGGCAATTCGAATCTTTTTTAGAAAAGAATCCCAAGCATCCAAAGGCAGATCTTGCTCTTCAAGGTTTAGCTTTGAGTCTTTATGCCCTCAAGCAGTATGACAAGGCCATGCCTCATCTTGATGCGTTACTTGCCAAGGAGACAATTGATCCATCTATAAGCCGTGAAAGACTGGTAATGTTACTTGGCCAATGTCTCATGATTTCTGAAAAGAAAACTGAGGCGAAGGATCTTTTTCTAAAAGAGATTAAAGTGATTAAGGATCGGGCTTATCGGACCGCTGCTTTGGCAGCAATATGTGATGTTAGTTTCAATGAGAAAAATTGGGAGGATGTTGAGTCGTGGGCCGATCAATTAGTTTCGATAAAACCAAGCCAAGAAGCTTTGGCTCGAGGCTTATACCAACAAGGATATGCAAAATATCAGTTAAAGAAAACTAAGGAAGCGATCAATTCTTTGTCCGCGATTGCTGGTCTAGAGGCAGACAAGCTCTGGTCAACAAGAGCGAATTATCTTTTGGGCGAGTGTCATAATCTCTTAAAGGATTATACAAAAGCCGAGTTATCATTTCTTGCTGCATTACCGGGTCTTGGTAAACCTGAATCTACTGAGTGTCATTATCGATTAGGAATTACTCGTTTTGTTTTAGAAAAGTATGATGATTCAATTAAAGATTTATCGATTTATCTTCAGGATGAACCAGAAGGTAAGCATGCCAAAGAGGCGACTTTTTATATAGCAAGGGGTTATCTAGAAAGTAAAGAATACGATTCAGCTGGAAGCTCATTTGCTACACTTGCCAAGGGAGAAGGGCCAATAGCTGCACGTTCTTGTTTATGGCAGGCACGTGTATTTACCAGAAGTGTCAAAAATTATGACAAGGCGGCTGAGATTCTTACTGATGCTCTTGAGCGCTTTTCTGAATCAGACATAGTGACCGACATTCGTTATGATCTTGCGAATTCTTTGATGGGTAAAAAATCTCCTGATTGGAAAAGTGCCCTTACTCTTTTAATTGAAGTTGGGAAGGATAATGAATTTAGCCAGCTAGCAGAATTATTAAATCAAAAGTCAGTTTGTCAGCACCGGCTTGCTGATTATGAAAGTAGTCTTGCATCTACCGTTGAGTTTATAAAAGACTTCCCCGAAAATAGATTATTTCAGGATGCTCTTTTTCTTAAAGCTGAGAATTTATTTCTTCTAAAGAGGACTGATGAAGCGGCCGAATCTTATAATAAGTTTTTGGAAAGCGGGCAGAGTCAGTCGAATATAATGATTGCCCAATACCGTACGGCGCAGATCTATCATGAACAAGGTCAATGGGAAAANTGCCTATCTNTAACCGGGTCAATATTAGAAAATAAGCCTAAGGATAAACTCTTNAACCAACTCAAATTTATTGTCGGAGATAGTTTTTATCGATTANATAAATGGGAAGCTTCNATTGTGTTGTTAAAAGAATTTNTTGACTCTAATTCTTCTGATGAAGGAATTAATAAAGTTGCNAACATGGATACTGCNTTGATGCAGCTTTCAGTGGCTCATGAGAGGCTCGGTGATATTGAGAAATCAATGTCCAATTTGGCGCTGCTTGTTGCTAAATACGAAGATGNCACGAGGCACCTTCCTCTTGCTTTGGCTGAGCAGGGGCGCATTGCTTATGAATCTGGAGATTTAAAAACNTCCAGATCTGCGTTGGAGCGTTTTATCGAAGAAGATCAGNAAGAAAATAAAGTTTTTCAGGCTAGGTCACCTTCTCAACGCCCTAGGGTGATGTATTATTTAGGTTGGGTGGATGCGACNGAAGGTAAGCACGAATCAGCANCCTCTAATTTTGGAAATGTAATCGAAATNGACCCTAAACACCCGCTCGCATCAGATTCATCTCTGCAGAAAGGAGTTGCTTTGCTTAATCTTGAGAAATTTAAAGAATCCTCTCAGCATCTAATATCTGTTCAGAAAAATTATCCTGAGCACCCTAAACTTGAACGGGTAATTTATTACTCAGGTATTTCATTGGCTAGGCAAAATCTCTGGGATGAAGCGGCGATTCAATTTGGTAAATTAATTGAAAGTTATCCAAAATCATCATTTGCTGATCGCGCTATATACGAACTGGCATGGTGCAATAGGGGAGTTGAAAAAATTGAAAANGCCGTTGAGCTTTATACNAAGATTATTGAGGACTACCCAAAGAGTTCGCTAATTGCTAAAGTTCAAAGTGAACTCGCGGAGCTTAATCTTCAGGGGGGTAATACTGAGGAGGTTATTGCTCAGCTNACTAAAGCTCTTGATGGAGTAAAAAATGAACCACTTCGTTCGGATATTCGTTATCAGTTAGCTAGCGCCCATTTAAAAGCTGGAGATTATGAGTCTGCGGTTATTCAGTTTGAGTCTATGCTCGAGGATTATCCTGAATCAAAAATCTTAGACAGGATTCTTTTTAATGCTGGTGAGTGCCAATTCAAACTTGGAAATATGAAGGAGGCGACGGCACATTTTGCGGCAGCNTCGAAGGTTGAAAATAGTGAAGACGCTCTTATTGAATCAATTTTACTCCGGCTAGGTGAAACTCAATCAGTCACTGGTAATCATAATTTTGCCCAATTANCTTATAAAGCCTTCTTAGATAAATTCACCCAGAGTAGGTGGCGTAGAAATGCTTCATTTGGCTTAGCATTAGCAGTTGAGAAGGGTGGAGATCCGAAGTCAGCAATACCAATCTATAGGGATTTGCTTAGTTCCACAGAATTAGATCTTTGGTCAGTTCGTTCAAGGTATCAGCTTGGTAATTCATATGTTGAACTCAAGCAGTATGAAGAGGCAGTTGTTGAGTTTGTGAATCTAGAAATCAATTATCCTCAGTATCCCAAATGGCAGGCTATGTCNGTCATTGGNGTTGGGCGCGTTTTGATGGAACAAGACAAGAAGAAACAAGCGGCTGAGCGTTTTAACGAAGTCCTTGTTAAGTACGATGATGACGAGGTCTTGAAAGTCGCGCAAAAATATCTTGAAGAATTGGACCCTAAGTAGAGTTCATACAGGCTCAACATGAGCTCAAATAAAAGCCTAGAAAAATTTCTTTCAGTGATGCGCATNTTGCGCAGCACNGCGCTTGTGTTNGTAACTTCTATAAAAAATTTCAGGTCTCTAGATCTAAAAAAGTGGATTGCTCCTGGCATTGCTTTTNTGTTATCCATTGTCTTGTTATGGAATATTGGAGGCAAGATACGAGAAGAGGTTTGGGCTTATTACACGGATGGTGAGGACATTAAAATTAGTTCTGAAGAGAATAAAGCAAGGTATGTACTATGGGAGCCACCCTCACCTACGATTTTGCCTCAAGGTGAACAAACCAAAAAGATTAAGAAGGGCCCATCTGGAAATTTTGAGGCTGCATTTTCAAGTGATGGTAGGAAAATGGCTATCGTTCTTGAGCAGGATAAAGGATCAGACATTTTTGTTTCCATGTGGGATGGAAGGGTGTGGTCACCTCCNGAGCCATTAGTAGAAATAAATTCCGAGTATAATGAGAGAGGACCTTCCTTTTCACTCTCTGGAGATCAATTGTTTTTCAGTTCTGACCGTGTAGGTGGACAAGGAGGTTTTGATCTCTATGTATCGGATTTTGATGGTGCATCCTGGGGGCCTGTGAGATCACTTGGATCTAATATAAATACATCCAATAATGAAACTGGTCCGGCCCCTTCAATGGATGANTTGGGGCTGTATTTTTCATCTGACCGTAAAAGTAATAATAATCAGGATATTTTTTATGCTGAGCGTCAGNATCCAATTCCTGACTCAGGTTTAATATTTAAAGCGCCAATTTCTGTGAACGATCTTAATTCTCGTTCTGATGATGTGCAGGCTGCGCTAACTAGGAGAGGCTCACTNGTCTTCATGTCTTCTGATAGGCAGGCTGATTCACGTTACGGAGTNTATATGAGTCGGTTAGTCGATGGAAAAGCTCAAGCCCTTGAGCGNGTTGATCTGTATCTNAACGATGATAACGTCACTGATCCTGCCGTAAGAATGGATGGTTTTGATTTGTTATTCAGCACTGATTACGGTGCCTCTGAAGAGAGCTCATCAGATTACCGACTCTATAGATCAACGACGCGAGAAGTCTTTGGTTATTACGATTCNAGCCGATGGCAAGAATTTAAATTAGCTATTGGAAAGCTCAAGTGGTGGTTGATTGCTGCTATCGCTGCAATCCTTGCACTAATTTATTTGTTGGAAACATGGCAGGACATAACTAGCCTTCTTCACAAGTGCATTGCAGCTTCCGTGGCTGCGCATTTACTGCTCCTTCTTCTCGCCACTGCATGGTTTATAACCCAGGAATTTGAACCTGAACCCGAAAGTGCTTTCAGTGAGATTGAAATTAGTCTAGATGCTTTATCTCAAGAGGAATTGGCTATGGAGAGTGCTCCCGAGGAAGCACAAATAAATGATCCTACCGAGGCAATCACTATCGAAAAAACAGAAAGTTCCTTTGATATACCCGAACTTGAGGCCCAAGAAATTGAAGAAAACATTGTTGATTCCAACACAGACTTTCAAGAGTCTATGGAAATTGAAATTGAAACCTCAAAGGCACAAATTCAAGAAAATGCCGTTGCTCCAAAAATAGATCAATCAAGTCTTATTGCAGAACTTTCAGAACCAACTTTACCGGAAATTGATGATGTCCCCTTGGAAGAGGATCCTAATCCTAATCAAACGGAGGAGCCTCCGGTTGACGAAGTTTTTGAGCCTGAACTTTCAAATACTCAAGTTACTAAAGCCGAAGCAGTAGACTTTGAAGAGAGTGCGGTAGAAAGTGAGAGTGAGAGTGAATCAGTGGAGTCTGGAAGTTTAGTGGCAGAAGCGACNGCGGCTGAGAGNGAGTTNAGTGAATCTGGGAGTGAGTCTAGTGAGATAGCACCGACAACGGACCTTGCGACTGGNGCNNTNCCCGAACTTGCGATGTTAGAACCTGGTGCGCCTAAGCTTGAGGAACTTGAAGGAGATCCAGGAGCACAAGCCGCGGATCCGAGTGAAGATACTTTTGAGCCCTCTGGAGGGGTGGCGAATCTTGAAACAGTGCAGGCTGCGAGTGGAGCAGCCTCAGAGAGTGCGGTAGAAAGTGAAAGTGAGAGTGAATCAGTGGAGTCTGGAAGTTTGGTGGCAGAAGCGACAGCGGCTGAGAGTGAGTTAAGTGAATCTGGGAGTGAGTCTAGTGAGATAGCACCGACAACGGACCTTGCGACTGGGGCTTTGCCCGAACTTGCGATGTTAGAACCCGGTGCGCCTAAGCTTGAGGAACTTGAAGGGGATCCAGGAGCACAAGCCGCGGATCCGAGTGAAGATACTTTTGAGCCTTCTGGAGGGGTGGCGAATCTTGAAACAGTGCAGGCTGCGAGTGGAGCGGCCTCAGAGAGTGCGGTAGAAAGTGAAAGTGAGAGTGAATCAGTGGAGTCTGGAAGTTTGGTGGCAGAAGCGACAGCGGCTGAGAGCGAGTTAAGTGAATCTGGGAGTGAGTCTAGTGAGCTGGAACCCACGACAGACCTTGCGACTGGGGCCTTACCGGTATACGCAATCAATGCACCTCTATTACCTGATACTTTAGAAGACGATAAAAGAAGTTTGCAAAAAGGTGGCCTTACTGAGCTTATAAAAAAACACAGAGGAAAGCCTTCCCTTGAAGTTATTAAACAGCTTGGAGGATCGGACGCCACTGAAAAGGCTATCATCGCTGCGATAGAGTGGCTTTCAAAAGTACAGGAAGAAGATGGTCGATGGGATACACGAAAGTATCAGGCAGAAACGGATTACGATGTTGGTGGTACTGCCCTAGCTCTACTCTGTTATTATGGATGGGGGGCGAGGCATGACCAACTAGGTAAGTATCAGAATAACGTCAAGAACGCCCTTTCTTGGTTATTAAAACAGCAGCGCGAAGATGGTAGTTTAGCAAGAAGAGGAATGATGTATTCCCACGCCATTGCCACAATCGCATTATGTGAAGCATATGGAATTACGAAGGACCAGCAAATAAAGTCCGCAGCAGTGGCCGCAATTAATTATACTATAAACTCTCAACATCAACAGCGTGGAGGTTGGCGATATAGTCCAGGTCAAGACTCTGACACTTCGGTCACTGGTTGGCAATTTATGGCACTTCATAGTGCTAGAATGGCTGGAATAGAAATCCCAGAGAGACCCTTTGAATTGGCAAGAAGATGGTTAGATTTTGCTGGAGGCGGTGAGAAGGGAGGCCTTTATGGTTATCAGAGTCCTAAAGATATTTCTCGAGCTATGGTAGCAACAGGAATGTTCTGTCGACAACTTGATCTTGTTCCACCCTCAAATGAAAAAATGGTTGAAAGTGCTAACCTTATGAAGCGCTATCCCATCAGAAACAATAATCCTGATCTTTATTATGTTTACTACGGCACTTTGGCTCTTTACCAACATCAGGGTTCTATCTGGGAGGAATGGAATAATAATTTGAAAGAAATTTTACCTGAAATTCAGATCAAGACCGGTGAACTTGCAGGGAGCTGGGACTTGAGTAGGAGCAATACTAAAGGAGGTGGAAGAATCGCCAGTACGACCCTTTCAATTCTTAGTCTTGAGGTGTATTATCGAATACTTCCGATGTATGGTTTTCGTGGGACGGATGCGCCAGAACCTAAAACTAAAGAGTCCAATTTAAGGCAGTAGTAATGAAGTTTATTATAATTTTCTTCTTTAATGTTATTTTTTCTTTTGGAGCTTTATTGGCTAAAGAGAAAAAAATTACAAATGTTCTATTTCTAATTTCAGATGACCTTAAGGCAAGTGTTTTAGGTTGTTATGGTGATAAGATATGTCAGACGAATAACATTGATCGACTCGCTAAAAGAGGGGTAGTTTTTGACAGAGCCTATTGTCAGGGAACGTGGTGCAGTCCGTCACGAACATCCTTTATGCATAGCCGATATAAGGGTAGCGCTGACCTAAACCTTGGAAAATTATTTAGGGAGAATTCGTATTACTCTGCAAGGGCAGGAAAAATTTATCATATGCGAGTGCCTGGTGATATTATTGACGGCACAGACGGGTTAGACGTGCCTTCGTCATGGACTGAAAAATTTAATTCGAAAGGTCTTGAAGCTCATACTCCTGGTGACTATGCGTGTTTGAATCTCAACATTTTTACTAAAGACCTGAAAGGTCGTCAGTCCACTCGTATGCCTCATAGGATGTTTGTGACTGTTAGTTATGATGGTGATGGGTCTGACCAGCCAGACCACAAAACAGCCTCTAAGGTTATTGAGCTTATGCGGGAGCATAGAAATGAACCGTTTTTTTTAGCTGCTGGTTTTGTGCGACCACACTATCCGATGGTTCAGCCCAAACAATACTTTGACCAGTATCCTTTCGACAAGATAGAGCTGCCTGATCAGCTTCCTGATGATCTTGATGATATCCCCAAACTAGGCCTTGCCAAAAGTCGATCAGCAACAAATAAAATTGGGAATTTTCCTGATAATCAAAAACGCATGTGGTCAGCATACTATGCTTCAACTCAATTCATGGATGACCAGGTTGGACGAATACTAGATGAGCTTAAAAGTTTAGGGTTAGAAGAAAATACTGTTATCGTTTTCACGAGTGATCATGGTTATCATCTCGGCGAACATACTTTTTGGCAGAAGAGCAATCTTCATGAAGAAGTGACCAAAGTTCCTCTCATTATTTCAGTTCCAGGAATGAAGGCTGGTCGCTCGGAGTCCATTGTTGAGTTGGTCGATTTAATGCCTACATTGGCGGAGCTTTGTGATATTAAAATTCCTAAAGGATTGCATGGCGAAAGTTTAGTGCCAGTACTTAAGAATCCTTCCGCCAGCGTTAAGGATGGTGCACTTTCATTTAATAATTTAGGAACTTCCTACAGAACCAAGAATTGGTCTTATGTTCGATATAAAGATGGTAAAGAGGAGATGTATGATATGGCAAAAGACCCTCAACAATTTCGTAATTTGGCCGTAGTAAATACCTCATCTAATGTTGATCAACTAAAGAGAATGCGTAGTCTTTTTGATCAAAGGCTTAAAAAATTTGATCTCAATAGGCGATAAAACGCCAAAATGGCTTAATATTTGAAATATAAAAAATCCTAATTTAGCCACTCGACGCTATTTCAGGAAGGCTTTAAAATAGTAATTACTAATTTATTTATTATCCGCTATATAAAATGAATTTTAAGATCCATTTGAATCACAAAGTTGCCATTGC
Source organism: Verrucomicrobiales bacterium (assembly GCA_002705125.1). Lineage (GTDB taxonomy): Bacteria > Verrucomicrobiota > Verrucomicrobiia > Verrucomicrobiales > DEV007 > EC70. The sequence continues at coordinate 12,819 of PAHQ01000093.1, forward strand.
TCTACTTTTAGTTGGGAGCAATTCTCTAGAGTCTGCAGAAAGTAATAAAGTTGACTTCGCAAAGCAGATATTACCTATCCTTTCAAATAAGTGTTTCGCCTGTCATGGTCCGGATTCAAAAAAGCCTTCCGAACTGAGGCTTGATTCCTATCAGGCTGCCACAGCTGATCGGGATGGTACTAAAGCCATTGATCCAAAGGATTTATCGGAGAGTGAGATCTTATTTAGGATTCATGACGAGGAGGATCCAATGCCCCCTCTAGATGCTGAAAAGCAACTAACGGATTCTGAAAAGAGCCTCCTCAGTTCATGGATAAGTTCAGGTGGTCAATACGCTAAGCACTGGGCGTTTGTTTTACCAATTAAGGAGAAAGGTAAGACTAATATTGATCAGTTTGTTGGTGAAAAATTAAAAGAGCAAGAAGTCGATTTTTCTTCTGAAGCGCCGCGTTCAGTTCTTGCGCGTCGTGCCGCTCTAGTTCTGACAGGCCTGCCTCCAGAACCTCAACAATTATCTGAATTTCTTGCCGACAAGAAACCCGGTGCCTATGAACGTTACGTTGATTCGCTTCTTTCTAGTTCACGTTATGGGGAGCACCAAGCAAGGTATTGGTTGGATGCAGTCAGGTATGGAGATACTCACGGTCTTCACCTTGATAATAAAAGAGGAATTTTTCCTTACCGTGATTGGGTCATCAAAGCATTTAACAACAATTTACCTTTTGATAAATTTATCACATGGCAACTTGCAGGAGATCTTTTGCCAGAACCTACCCTTGAGCAGCGAGTTGCAACGGGCTTTGTTCGTATGAATCCTACTACCGCAGAAGGTGGTGCTATTCCTAAAGAGTTTCAGGCCAAAAATAGTTTTGATAGGACCGAAAACTTCGGCACGGTAATGCTTGGTTCTACAATGACATGTGCTCGATGTCATACTCACAAATATGACCCCGTAGAGCATGTAGAGTATTATCAGTTATTGGCATTTTTCAATAGCACTTCAGAAGGATCCATGGATGGAAACCGATACGAGTACGCGCCAGTTCTAAAAGCTCCATCAAATGGTACGGATTGGGCGAAGTGGGCTTCTTTAGAAAAAGAAAGAGATAATGTTATTCAAAATTCTATCAAATTGGTCTCAGCAAAATCTCTTCCAGGTATTAATGATTTGGAAGAGTGGTCTAAAATTGATAAGTCCACTCAAATTAAACAAATTGCTGATCCTAACGGCCCATGGAAATCGCATAACTTGCATGCTAGGACGATTGAACTTAACAAGAGCATTGAAGACCTACAGAAAACATTTACCACGACTCTAGTGGCTCAGGAATTACCAAAACCCCGAGAGACTAGAATCCTTGAAAGGGGAGAGTATAATATGCCAATTGGGGATCCATTAGAACCAGATGTTCCTGCCGTTATGGGTAGTTTTCCAGAGGGAGCTCCAAAAAATCGCCTAGGCCTAGCTCAGTGGTTAACTTCAAGAGATCAACCTTTGGTTTCTAGGGTTCTTATTAATAGGGTGTGGCAAAGAACTTTCGGATATGGATTGGTAAGAACGCCTGAGGATTTTGGTTTACAAGGCGAACAACCAACACACCCTGAACTTCTTGATTGGCTGGCTTTAGAATTTCAGGACAGCGGGTGGGACCTTAAGCATATGTTGAAATTGATGGTGCATAGTCGAACCTTTAAGCAAGATTCCAAAATTCGTAAGGAACTCCAAGATCCTGATAACCGCTTGCTAGCGCGCGGGCAGACCTACAGACTGGATGCTGAAGTGATCAGAGATATTGGTCTTTGGGCAGGTAACATTTTAAATGACAGAATGGGAGGGGAGGGAGTTAAGCCATACCAGCCCGATGGATTGTGGTCAGCACTAATGCACCCAGCAAGTAATACTAAGAAGTATGTTCGTGATAAGAATGACAAGATT
>PAHQ01000094.1 GCA_002705125.1 Verrucomicrobiales bacterium
ACAAATTAAAAGGCCAATAAGGTCAAAAGGTGTCGGGCTAGGCTGATCATCTGATGGGTTAAGAAAAATTTTATCAGATTCCAAGGATAATAGTATGTTTAATGAAGACCGATAAATTACCGAATCAAAATTATTTTTATTAATGCTTATTCCACCTTCATCGTTAGGTTCGGCAATAACAGTAAAGTGAACTTTTTCTAAATTGTAATCAGGTATAATCTGAGTAGTTTTAACATAATTTAATTTATCAGAGTTAACAGTTTCGCTTGTTGATTCATATTCCTTTAAGCTTTCATGTGAGCTATTAAAATTAACAGCCTCTTCAATATCTCTTACTGGAGGAAGAGGTTTATATTCGACGCACACAAAAGAAACGGCGTTTTTTGCAATATCCGAATTCTCAGCAAGAATTACTGCTAATATCTGCCCCTTATATTCCACTTGTTCTTCAGCAAAGAGGCGACAATTACCATATTGTCCTAATATATTATTTTCACCAGGTATATCCTCGGCAGTAATCACTGAGTGAACACCCTTAATCTTTAAAGCCTCTTCCTTAGAAATAGAAATAATCTGAGCTGATTCGTAAGGGGAATAAATGATTTCTGTCACTAAGGTTTCCCTCTCCATAGAAATATGTGAATCCATTATTTATCAAAGATAATTTCTTTTATTTGGTCCTCAACCTGCAGAATTTTTCCCACTCGTTCTAGTGAAGAACTCTTAAACTCTCCCTTAACATCTGTTACCGATTTGGGAATCAAAATCCAGGTCAAAAGCTCTTGTCCTGATTCCGCAATCGAACCACTCTTATAAGCCCTCTCTTCTAGTGGAATAATTTTTTCATCATCAAGATCTTCAAAAATTAGCTTTGCCGATACTGATATTAAAAAGTCAACTATCCTTCTATTTGAATCATAATTAAATATTACATCCCTAATTGAAAATCTATTCAAAAAATGCAAATCAGTTTCCTGTGAAATAAAATCTTGAATTGAAAGGAACTTATCAATAAACCTTTGAGCAAACTCTCGAAGTAATACTGAAGAACCTACCTTCCAATAGTCTCCATCACTTTCTATCTCTCTTAATTCAGCTATCCTTTCTAGAGAAATAAAAACATTACAATCTTGTTCAAGATCGACGGATTTGAAACTGTTCCCTTGAAAGAAATGAGCTTTCTTTCTAAGGTATCTAATTTTTATAGCCTCAGTAATTGTTACAGGACAATAAATCCATTCATTTTCATTTGTTAAGTAAACCCTAGAACTCAAGTTATTAGTAAAGAATGGCTTTGATGACAACAAGGATTTTGCACCAGCCAACTCATGCTGACTACAATCAAGCATTGCAGTTAGTATCTTTGAGAAAGAATTATAACCGTATCTCTCGTCAGATGTAATTTCTGCGATGAATGCTTCACTTCCAATCGACATATCGCCCTCTTCATTACAGCTTTCAGTCTCTTCAAATTCAGAAGGTTCATACCCAATAAAATCAAGCACAACCAAATCTCGGTCTGCTAAAGTAACAAGGTTAGTACGGAACGGAGATATAAAATAGTGGCAAGGTTCTCCGAAAGAATCATGATCGCAGAGAAATACGATTGTTCCCGCAGCTCCTTGTTTTTTAAATTTATTTGAAANNTTAATAGAATTTTTCTCGAGGAAATTCCCCAANGAAATATCAAGGGAAGCCTCTCCAACCTGGTAAGGTTCTCCATTAATCCTAAAAGAAAATTCTGACTGCATTAATCAACAGCAAAATCCATGCCTCAGGGGTCTATATCAACATTTTTTTTCTTCTCAAAAAGTTTAAGGAAAATATCTTCAAGTGCTGCGGATGAAGCCCCTTCTCGTAATTCTTCAAGTGTCCCTAAGGCAATTAGTTTTCCTCCGTCTATAATACCTATACGGTCAGCTAATTCCTCAGCTACATTTAGTAAGTGAGTAGACATTAGAACGGTCAACCCATTTTGACATCTCTTTCTTAGCTCTCTCTTTACTACCTGAGCATGCAATGGGTCGAGCCCGACCATAGGTTCATCAATAACAAACACTTCAGGATCATGACACAACGCAGATGCTATCGCTAAACGCTGTCTTGTTCCATGGCTCAGCTCCTCAATCTGAGCATTCGCAAATGGCTCCAGCTCTAGCGTTGCAAATAATTCAGTCGTATTACTGTAAAGTNTTTCTTTATCAACCGCATAAAGATCTCCAATAAACTTCATAAACTCAATTGAAGTTAGTTTATCGTAAAAAACGGCAACATCTGGCACATAACCCATCATAGATTTAGCCTTGATAGGGTCCTTTCCCATATCGTGACCACCTATCTGTACTATTCCGCTATCCTGGCTTAGCAATCCTGTGAGGGCTTTGATAGTTGTCGTTTTACCAGCACCATTAGGTCCTAAGAAGGCAAAAAGTTCTCCACGAGGAATGTGCAGGCTAAGATTATCCACAGCGAGGTAATCTCCATAGCTAACTTTTAATTCTTNAATCTTAATCATCTTTAACAACAAACTTTTTACATCATTACTTTTGACCTTACATCATATCCAAAAGGAGTANTCATTTCCAAAAACTCACCAGCCTCACTGATGGTAAATTTCATTCTACCTCCACCAGGAATATCAAAAACCAAAAAGTAAACCGGAGTCCTATAACCATCAACGTCTGCAGCCCCCCACCTTGCATCAACATCACGTTGAGAAACTTGAGGTTTAGCATTAGAGTTCATCCTCATAAGTTTGAGCAATTCTCTGGCTTCTTTGATTTCAGCCTTTTCATTTCCTTCCTTCGAGTCAGCTATAACTTCTCCGTTTTCAAATATCTGGTAATCAAAATCATAACTTATAGTGTTAAAATTGAAAACCATTGTAACATCAGGATCCTTTAATTGTATCTTGAAACTTACTTCCTTAANCTCTCTTTCAGGTGATGGACCAACTNAAACAGTAACACGAANGTTTAAATNTTTAGTCTCAGCGTTTGGAAATTCCAACTTNCCCTTACCAACAAAACGAATTTCAGCTTCGCTAGATTTTGTATNTTTTAACCTCGAACTCAGCATTCCATCACCGATCACTTTNTCTGCNCCNTAGATAAAAAGGTGTGTTACTTCGTCATTTTGTAAAAATTGATTCAAAACATGCGCNGGATCAACTTCCGGAAGTCTCTCAAAATCAGGGAAATAAATGGTCTTAACAAGCCAAGANGTCATTATCCCCCAAAAAACAAACACCGTTANACTAATAGCTTTAGAAATCATTAAATGAAGCGTTAAGAGACTTTGACATTTTGCACTGAAATATTCACATTACCATTAGAACTAAGGAATGACGACCATCGTTTTATTTGCATTAGCNGGAGTNATATTAATTTGTCTAGAAGCTGTACTTCCTGGAATGATCCTAGGCATTCTCGGAATTATTGCCAGCGTGACATCAATAATTCTTGTGTTTACCACCGAAAACATCCCCTCTACCTTTCAAGGAGGAGGTGGAAGATTGTTACTTTCCTCGATCATTCTCACTATTTCAACAGGCGCAGTTTGCTACTGGTTAAAGCACTTTGACAAATTCCCATTTGGAAAAAGCCTCATTCTTGATACAACTATTAAAGGAACAATTGATACTACAAAAAACAATGAGCTAGTTGGAATGGTTGGCACCACCATCACTGATCTNAACCCGGTTGGAAAAGTTGATATAAAAAAGATTTCAGACTCCTGTGAATTCGTTGCAGAAAATGGGTTTATTAAGTCAGGAGAAAAGATTAANATCATCAAATTTAAAAANAATCANATTATCGTACGCAAACAGTAACCAAATAANCAGCAACCTTTATGTACAACACCTTATCATTTCTCCAGCCCGATAACATAAAAGTTATTATCGGAGTTGTCGTAGTCATCATTTTCATAGCNATATCATTAGTCTTTGGAACGTTCTTTAGAACTTGGATACAGGCGAAGACTGCAGGTGCCCCAGTTAGTTTTCCAAATCTGGTTGCAATCTGGATAAGAAAAGTACCCCCTACTCTAATTGTTGAAGCCAGAATTACAGCATTAAAGGCTGGTCTAGATTGTTCAACAAATAAACTCGAGGGACATTATTTAGCTGGAGGGAATGTTGGCGACGTTGTTTTATCACTTGTTGCTGCAGACAAGGCGGGAATCACACTGGATTTTGAAAGAGCCTGCGCCATTGACCTCGCCGTTAAAGGTACTGGAAAAACGGTCCTTGAAGCTGTTAGAACTAGTATTAATCCAAAGGTTATAGATTGCCCTAACCCTGCTACAGGAAAAGACAAAATTGAAGCAGTAGCCAGAGATGGCATTTCCTTGCGTGTCAGAGCAAGGGTCACCGTCAGAACAAACCTCGACCGATTCGTTGGTGGCGCCACTGAAGACACCGTTGTTGCACGTGTCGGAGAAGGCATTGTAACATCAATAGGATCAGCAGCCTCACACAAAAATGTCCTAGAAAATCCAGATAATATTTCAAAGATTGTCCTTGAGGGAGGGGTTGATGCNTCTACAGCTTTTGAAATTCTTTCTATCGACATTGCTGATGTTGATGTNGGNGATAATATCGGAGCAAAGCTTCAAACTGAGCAGGCTGAAGCCGACAAAGAAGTNGCTCAAGCCAAAGCCGAGGTTAGACGGGCTGCAGCAGTAGCAAATGAACAAGAAATGCAGGCAAGGACTCAGGAAATGAGGGCTAAAGTGGTTGAAGCCGAGGCCGACATACCTATGGCCATAGCTGATTCTTTTAGAAGTGGAAACATNGGAATCATGGACTACACAAAATACAAAAACCTAGTAGCNGACACCAAAATGAGAGACTCTATAGCAGGAGAAGGAGGTGAAAACGCAGGAGAAGATCCTAGGGTTTAACATTCACTTATANCCACTGATATTATTCCATGATTGATCAGGAACTCTTAATTATTGCGATAATAGTTATCACATTTATCAATTGGGTTTCAACTAAGCTTAAGGANCGCTCAGCCANAAAAAAGGGAATNACTCAAGAACTTCCTCAAGAAGAATCATCATTACAAGGTGANCCNATAGANGAATTTAACAAAGAGCCAGATTTCGGCACATCAANCCAAGAGGACCTTGGATTCAAAGATTTAATTGCTGCGATCACTGGAAATGAAATCCCCCAACAACCAGAACCCGTATTGATTCCAAGCTTTGAAAGTNAAGAAATTNTAACAGAGCCTTCTTTCAAAGATGCTGAAGAAACAATCAACACAGAAGCACTAAGCCAAACAAATAGCGATGATCTGAATATTTCAANTATTGNNATAAATAGCACGAAACCCTCAACTCATCCCGTTGTTAGAATATTGAAGCAAAACGGTGGAGCCAAAGAGGCAATTGTTCTGGCNGAAGTATTAGGCAAGCCAAAGTCTTTCCAACAAGATTTCTAACTGAGACTCCATAAGGACTCGCAGANTCAGGTCTTATTCGCCACTTTTACTAAACACCCTAAGGCCCAGATAAATGCTGTCATACCAAGCATCATCACAAATACAGCCAACATTGCCTCATTAGGTTCAAAAAAATACATGATCCCTAAAATGATACTTATGCCTCCAAAAAGTTTCGTGTAGCAACCAACAACAGCATCCTTGTCGTCATCTATATCAAAAACCTCGTTCGCCTGTGTTTTCTTATCTATTAATTGGTAATATTCGGGACAAAGATATTCCATTCTATGTAAGTAGTCCTCTGCCCTTTCGATCGCAATCTCTGGACTGACAAAAATTCTCTGTATAGGTATTCCTGCCCTCCATCTCTCTAATACCCCCTCTGATTTATCATCATAATTGAGAAACTGAATAAAATCAGAATAGCTCAAATCGTCTGAAAACAANGTCANAGACCAAAATTTTTCTGAACNTCTTAGAAGTTCTAAAGNGTCCNCAGGNTTAGCGGCAGCCACTTGCATCGCATCCCCCCAATCAACAACTACACTGACAGACTCATTATGTATCAGACTAAGTTTATAATCAGTTTTGTTAAATTTATTGCCGAGCAATAACTTATTAAGTTTTTCAAAGGCCTCTTCAGCACTAACATTAAATGATTTTTCTTTCCAAGAGTTTCCTTTCCTATGCTCATAATGCATTTTAGCCTGAGATTTTTCATGATCATTAACCGGTAGTTTTCTCATGGTATAACGAACGAATTCTCTAGGCCATTTTTCGTTTGAGACCGGCATGAAGACCCAATAATTCTTCGCTTCTTTTATCTCTTTATTAATAGCTTCTGCATCAGAGACTATTTTTAAAATTCCATCAACTTCAATTGAATAAGTTTTCTCTCCAATTTTTTTAGATGACTTATTATAATTATCGCGTCTATCATTGGTAGTAACAGCCATAGGCACATTATCCAATTCAGAGGCTACATCCTTAACACTAAATTCTTTGGGTTTGCTACCAACCCATTTTGGTTTTACTAAAGCTTCAGCTCGATTAGTTTGCTTAGTCCCAAACACTGGCCGTTCATAAAGCGAATCATATTCAATAAAAAAAACTGATTCTTTAAACAACTCGCCTTTTTTTAGCTCTTCAATCTTATTATTTTTGTCAGGTGAGAATAGAATTGTTGCTTCGCGTGACATCCCGTCAATCAAAGCTGTAACCGTATACCCGTTACTATAACACTTGTCATAGCGAAGAGAGAAAGTTCTAGCTGATGAAATGAATGAGAAGACAGTTAGATATTCTTGCCCGATGAAATCCCTTAGCACAGATTCACTTTTAGAGCTTAAGTTTCGGTCTTCCTTAAGCTTTCTTAAGACATCAAATAATTGATCCATCTTTAACGATAGTAATCAAACAATGAAAAATAACAATAAAATCAGGGATTCCCTATAATATTAGGCGTTTCAATGAATGCTCCCTTTGCTCGAACAACCTGGTAAGGGGTTATAAGGTCAAGTCCTTGGCGAGGTGTCGAATCACTTTCAAACCCTGCAAAATAGAGAAGTGTAACGACCGCCGTAGAACAAATATATTCATCACCAAAGTCCTTAACATTTTCCGGCTTTAAATTCTCATTCCACAAAGAAAACATTCCTGAGTAATCATAACCAAAAAAATGGCCAGACTTATCTCGGCAACTTACTACTCCTTGTTTTATTTTTTCTATATTAACACGGTCCCACTTATCTAGTCTCCATGCCTCCCAATTATGAGTCCTTAATGTTTCAATGTCTTCATCAATATTTACCCCTTTTTGACCTTGGCTAGTGAATAATACTTTACGGCCAGGATTACCTGGATCCTCAACAACAATAGCAAGATGACCATACCTAAAGAGGCGATAACCGATGACAGTCGCCTTTCCTTCGGCAAGAAGCTCTCGTCTAGCACTCCACTTTTCTTTACTGTAAGCAATTACATCACCAACCCTAAGCTTATTAGACACTTGATCCCATTCCTGATCAGATAAATCATTTTTCTTGATAAAAAAGCCTCTTAATCCAAAGAAGGTTAGAAGACAAAAGAGAGAAACACTTATAATAAAGCAATACTTCCAACTACGATTGAAAGATTTTTTTTTCTTCCTAACCCAAAGCATCTGCGAAGAAATAACTACAGAAGCAAGAAGAAGTAATGCTATGAAGTCAAAAACTCCAGAGGTCTCCTCTCCTTTGAAAGATTGGACAACTTCAAAAGTACCAACATCTTCAGGTCTAGCATTTGTAGAAGGCCCATTTTCAGGAACATCTTCAATCCAAGAGAGAACGGCCCAACCATTCATGTCACGTATGAACACCAGGTGCACTACTTCATAAATTAATATGAGAGAAAAAAGAATTATTAAAAGTTTGATTATTTTTTTCACAATTTTATTCCCTGGTTTCTAATAAAGTTAGTGATTTGTAATTATAATTTAATGTTAGAATTATAATGGACTACAAACACAACAGCACTCTATCATTTCAATAAAATAAATAAATATGAAAAGAGATCACTGCTTTATACTATTAACACTACTATTTTTATATATATTCAATCATAAAACTATCGCCCAACTGGGTCCAAATGGCACTGGTTTTATTAATGGGTATGAAATTGCCCCAAATGCAGTACTTGGCTCATCAAAACCAGAAAAATTATCAGCAGGATATTATCATAATCTAGCGATAAGAAAAGACGGAACGGTTGTTGCTAAGGGATGGAATGCTTATTCTCAATCAACGGTTCCTAGAGGTATTAACCAAGCTCTATCTATTTCTGGCGGATATTTTCATTCAATGGCACTACTAGAGAATGGCTCAATTGTTACTTGGGGCAGAAACAATTATAAGCAGCGAAACATTCCTGAAAACATTGGACCTGTATCCTCAATTAGTGCCGGTCATAGTTACAGTATGGCTCTAAAAATTGATGGCACTGTAGCTTGTTGGGGTAGAAACAACTATGGACAACTAAATGTACCTGAAGAATTAAATGATGTAAAATCCATAGCCGCTGGAAGAGAGCATGCTCTAGCACTACTCGATCAAGGTACCGTCGTCGCATGGGGAAGAAATGATGCAAGTCAGTCAAATATTCCTTTAGGACTCCAAGATGTTAAACAAATATCAGCGGCATATTTTCATTCTTTGGCTCTTAAAACAGACGGAACCGTTGTAGCATGGGGCAGTAATAAGTATGGAGAATCAACTATCCCTGAAGGCTTAGATAATGTAATTACCATCGCTGCTGGTGGGTTTCATAGCTTAGCTCTAAAAAATGACGGAACCGTCGTCGCATGGGGAAGAAATCTTTACGGTCAAACAGATGTTCCTGAAAATCTAATGGGGGTTGTTTCAATTATTGCAGGGACAGGACATAACTCCGCATTACTAGATAATGGTGAAATTGTTTCTTGGGGAAGCAATGAACATGGTCAAATTGATCCTATGCCTGGAATTAGTTCTGCAATATTAAGGGGTTATGATCTTTCCGGAGCGAACCTTGAAAATTCAGATCTGAAAGGTGTCGATTTCTCTCAAGGAAAAATAATTGATTTAGGGGTTGGGTATTTTCATACAATTGTCCTAAAAGAAAACGGCACAGTAGTTTCTTGGGGCGCTAATGAATTAGGACAATCTAATACCCCAGAAAACCTTTCTGATGTAATTAAGATATCTGCTGGAGACTTTCATAACCTTGCACTTAAAAAAGATGGAACAGTTGCAGCGTGGGGTAACAATGAATTTGGTCAGAGTCTAGCTCCTTCTGGATTTGGTAAAATTGTAGATATCTCGGCGGGATTTTCTCGAAATGCAGCAGTTCTTGAAAATGGTAAAGTCATCACTTGGGGGAGAAATTTGATTGGTGAAAACAATGTTCCATTAAATGTTTCCAATATTAAAACTGTTTCTGCAGGGGGTTATCACACCGTAGCATTAACTAAAACCGGCAACGTTATAGCATGGGGCAGCAATGAATTTGCTCAATCAATTATTCCTCCTAATCTAGGTAAAGCAAAGGCCATAGCCGCAGGGCTCCATCATACAGTAATATTAAGAGAAAACGGAGAAGTCGTAGCCTGGGGCAACAATCTAGCAGGTCAGTGCGATGTCCCACCTGATCTTGGAAAAGTCATTGACATAACAGCTGGAGACTTTTTCACGATTGCACTCAAGGAGGACGGAACCGTACAAGCATGGGGAATAAACGAAGCCGGTGAAGTGTCAGTACCGCCAGGATTAAAGAATGTTGAGAGTCTTGGCGGAGGAATGTTTCATCATAGTGGTGTAATTAAAAATGACGGTAGCTTACTTTTATGGGGAAGAAATAATTACAACCAAGCTAGCGCCCCTGAGAACTTAACAAACACAATTCTAAATAATTCAAACTTACAAGGTGCAAACCTTTCAGGCGCTTCCCTTAAATATGCTGATTTATCTCTAGCAGATTTAACAGGCGCTAATTTAACAAATACAGACTTCACAGGCGCCAACCTTCAGGGCACCATACTAACTGGCGCTATCATCAATGGGGCAATTTTTGAAAATACTTTTGGCGCTGATTTATCAGGGACAATATTAAATACGCCCTCTAGTCCAAATCTTTCAACAAGCGTTATCCGCATAAAAACAGGAAATATAGATAAGATAAAATTATTATTCCAATCTGAAAAAACAAAAAAATATATCATTCAAAAATCAACAGATTTAACCAATTGGATTTCTATAGAAAATAACATCCTTGGAAATGACCAGACTCTTGAAAGATATTATGATATTGGAGAGTCACAATCCTTTTTTAGAGTTATGAAAAATTAAGTCTTTTTCAATTTATTCTTCTCGAATAGAACTGACACGTTCCTTAAAAACTCCAAAGCCACAATCCAACCTTTCTGTCACGGCTATTGGATCACCCCAGGACCAATACCTCCAATATGAAATTCCATTCTTATTATTATAAATTCCGTTATTCCGGTCATAAGTAAGGGTTATGTAATAATTCTTGAGTTTTCTGAAGCTGGCCTTTTTAAGTTTAGCAAGAAAAGGATCTAAGCGAACCCAACCATTTTGAGGCACATAAACCTCTGCCCAAGAATGCTTGGGTGTATCATTAAATGAAGCAGCAAGAATACCATGAACATGCCTTGCAGGCAGTTTGCGAACACGACTTAATGAAACCAGAACGTCTGTAAAATCTGTACAGTCCCCTCCCCCTAACTGAAGTGCTCCTTTAGCTCCCTTGGCTTCATTCGCAAATTTAAATCTATCCAAATTATTTAAAGTTCCTTTGAATAATGAATGCAATAGAATTCCCCCACTTTCATTGGCAGGCGCCACCTTTTTAGCCATATCCATAATGGGCTGAGATCGAGTCTCTAAATACTTTTCTGGCATTAAGTAGTCTTTCAAATAGTCAGCGTTATATCCTACATCTCTACTAAGGCCTGAATAGTCGAATGGATATAGTTCAATTTTAAGCTCGCATCCGACATCTATATCTCCTTTAGGTCTATCTAAAATCCATTCGGCATAAGTACTATCACCTCTCTTGTGTATTTTAGTCGGTGGAACTATCCATTTTTTACTAATAACTTTTTGCCGGTAGGGCAAAGTTGAGGGGAGAAGCAATACGAACCTTGCTCTGTAAGTCTTATCAGGAGCACTAACCCTATAGCTCATATTTAAATTTATCGTTTTCGCATCATCCGCATGGGGACCTTTTAAAACATCAACATCAGCCCATAGTATTGGGAGAAAAATAAAAGAAATTATTATTGATATCGCAAAACTTATTCCAACTCTAAGCACTAACACATAGACATATTAGGTCATAATCAAGAAAAAGTAAAAGCACTCAATCAAATTAAACGATTAATAAGATAGAAAATTTTATATTTTTATTTAACACCTTCTGCCAATAAGTCTCGTTATAAGAAATGGGGGTTTTTCTTTATATCTCATTTATTTATAGTGAACAAATTACAGCTAGTTTGGTTTAAAAAGGATCTTAGGATAAACGATCATTTACCCCTAATAAGTGCTTCAAAAAATGGCCCCTGCCTTTGTCTTTATATTTACGAGGACGAGCTCATCAATGCTGATGACTTTGCTAACCAGCATTTCCAATTTCTCAGTCAGTCTTTAAGGGAACTACGAAAAAGT
>PAHQ01000095.1 GCA_002705125.1 Verrucomicrobiales bacterium
AAGAAGCAGAAGAAGCAGAAGAAGCAGAAGAAGCAGAAGAAGCAGAAGAAGCAGAAGAAGCAGAAGAAGCAGAAGAAGCAGAAGAGAATTCACTCAAGAAATCAAAAGATGGATCGAATGGAGCAGTTATTCTTTTTGCAGATTCCGATATGCTTTTTGATGCACTGTCAGTCGGAAGAGATATGTTTGGTAGAATGACCTACCGAAACCACAACATTCCTTTATTAGAAAATGCTGTTGAGCAGGCCTCGGGTGGAGGGAGTTTAATGTCAATCAGAACTAGGGGTAGTGGTCGGCGTCCGTTCACCAAATTTAAAGAGCTTAGGGCCGAGGCTTCAGAAAAATTTTCTGAAGAGTTAGAAAAAGTTACACAGAAAGAACAAGAGCTAGCTAGTAAGATTTCTGAACTCATGCAGGAGCAGGGTAATGATCAAATGGTAGTAATCGGACCAGAGGCAGCAAATTCAATAAAAGACCTCAGAGAACAAGAAGTTATCGCATCAAGGAAGAAAAGAGAGCTCAGCAGAGAGTTGCGCAAAGATATTCGAAAAATTGAAAACGAAATAAAAAATTGGAATATAGCTGGAATTCCTGCGTTGATTATTATTCTGGGCATAATTCATTTGTTTGTAAGAAGAAGTAGAATCTCAGCTCGATAAAATATTTTTTAACCAAACAAAAAAAATTTCTTATGAAGATGAAGCAATTGATAGTCCTTGGTGTCGTTCTAATAGCGTTATTTGCATTTTACTCAAATTCAAACAAGACAAAGAAAGTAGTTTCAAATGATGGGCTCAAGGCTGGAGATTTACTAATATCATCTGAAAAATTCAATGTTAACGATATTTCAGTACTAAAAATCACTGATTCTAATGACTCTGTTCATTTAGTGAGGGAAGATGGGGCATGGACTGTTGCCAATAGGGACAATTATAAAGCTGACTTTTCCAAAATAAGTAGAGTGCTGAAAAAGTTAATTGGTTTAGAAGTGGCAGAACAACTTCGGGTTGGTCCTAAAAATTATTCAAGATTTGATTTGAATTCACCTGCTGAGGGTAAGGCAATAAAAGTTGATTTGATAAAGGGAGGCGAAAAGCAGGCTCAAATTGAATTACTAATAGGTAAAGCCTTTAGAGGAGCGACGGTTGATTCAGGCCAGCAGGGAGGTGGGAATGGTAAATATTTGCGATTGGGTGATAATGGAAAACAAGTTTTTATTGTTGAAGACTCACTCTACGATATTGAATCAACTTCAAGTGGCTGGCTAGAGAAAAGCCCTTTCGCTATTGATAAGCCAAAAGATGTGTCAGTTACGCATTCTGATGAAGTAAAATTGAATTTTATTCGTACTGAAGAAGGATCAGATGCAACGTTAGAAGGCACTGGAGAAGATGAAGAATTAAATACATCGAACACCTCTAGTATTGTGTCACCGTTCGCTAATTTTAGTTTTAAAGATGTTGTTGTTGGAGAAAAAGCGAAACCTGAAAATACGGGGTTAGACAAACCTGTGCAAGTGGCTGTTTCTACGTTTGATGGGTTTAATTATGAAATAACTCTTGGGAAAGGTGAAGGAGAGAATGTAGATAGTGCCGCTCAAGAAGCTTCTTTGAGTACTGCAACTTATTATTTGAGTTATACAGTAGAAGCGAAATTTCCAAAATTAGAACTCCAGCCTAGAGAGCCTCAGGATGATGAGACTGTGAAAGATGATGCTAGTGAAGAGGATAAAAGCAAGGCATTAGACCTGAAGAAAACCAGAGATAATGAGGATAAAGAAAATCAGCAGAAGGAATATGATGAAAAAAAGAAGTCTTGGCAGGAAAAATTAGAAAAGGAAAAAAGTTTTGTTGGTACTATCTATGAGGTTGATAGCTGGAGCGCTGAAAAGTTTTTTATGAAAAGAGAGGATTTAGTGAAAAAGAAAGAGGTTGAGGAAAATGGTGAAGGGCAAGCTAATCCATTAGGCACACCTCCAGATAATAAAAACGCGATACCGGGTTTGCCTGGAGGGCTTATTCCTGGAATTTCTCCCTAGGATAAATATTTCGGTTAAATAAATTTTTTTATTTCAAGTAATTGCGACTGGTCTGAGCTCTGTTTTAATGAGCAGTATTTTGTAGGCTGTTTGAGAAGTTTGTTTTATTTTAAGACTAAACCCTTTCAGGGCACAGCAAGTACTTGGTTTTTAGGAAATCGTATTCGAATATACTGTATTAAGGCTTTAATAAATAAGAAACGATACAAGAATATAGTTTTACTAAGTATCGAAAGTCCATATGAGGCGTTTTATTGCAATGTCTTTCATTACTATCTGCTAATGATTGAGCTATTGGTTTTTATGTTGATTAACTTGTGCTTAAATAAATGAATATAAATAATAAAAGTATGCCCGAAGAAACAATAGGAAAAATGTCTGAATTCTCAGAGGATGAGCTAGAATTGCTAAAGAAGACAAGTGAAGCCACTTCAAGTATTCGCAAAGAGTTAAGTAAGGTTATAATTGGTCAAGAAAAAGTCATTGATCAGTTGTTAATCGCTATCTTCTCAAAAGGTCATTGTCTTTTAGAAGGGGTTCCCGGACTAGCTAAAACTTTAATGGTAAGTACCATTGCTAGATGTCTTCGAATGGACTTTAGCAGAATTCAATTCACTCCAGATTTGATGCCTTCTGACATAACGGGCACAGAAGTTATTCAAGAAGATAAAATGACAGGATCTCGTGAGTTTAAATTTTTGAATGGTCCAGTTTTTGCCAATGTCGTACTTGCTGATGAGATTAACCGAACTCCACCGAAGACTCAGGCTGCAATGCTTGAGGCTATGCAGGAAAGACAAGTTACAGTCGGGATGACTATGCACCAATTACCTGACCCATTTTTTGTTCTTGCGACTCAGAATCCAATAGAACAAGAAGGAACATATACACTTCCTGAGGCACAACAAGATAGGTTTATGTTCAAGGTTTTTGTTGATTACCCAAGTTACGAAGAAGAATACAAAGTAGCCGATTCAACAACTCAAGCCGATTCAGCCTCTGTTAATGAAATACTATCTGGAGAAGATATCAAGACTACACAAGATTTAGTCAGGAGAGTGCCTATACCTCCTCATGTTATTCACTATGCTCTGAGGCTTGTTAGGGCTACTAGGATAGAGGAGAAGGAGGGTGTTCCTGAAAGTGTTAAAGATTTATTGAGCTGGGGAGCTGGACCGAGAGCTGTACAGTTTCTTCTTCTTGGCGCTAAAGCGATGGCAGTAATGGAAGGAAGAACAAGTGCTACAATTTCAGATGTTAGAGAAATAGCTCATCCCGTATTGAGGCACAGAATTATAACTACTTTCAATGCAGAATCCTCTGGGGTAACTACCGATGATGTGGTTGATAAATTAATTGAGGAAATATCTGAGCGCGATGAAAACGATAAAGTTCCTCCAGCTTTATTAGGTGCCTTTGTTGCTGAATGAGGCACTCGTAAATTTACAAATATAAGATAAAAAGTCCATTAATGGCAGCCGTTGATAAACCTAATTATCTTAATCCTCGTGTTTTGGAGAGGATTAAAAGGCTTGATGTCCGTGCAAGATTGGTTGTCGAGGGTTTTGTAACAGGACAACACAAAAGCCCATACAATGGGTTTGCGGTAGAGTTTGCAAGCCATAGAGAATACTCTCCAGGAGACGAGATTAAGCACATAGACTGGAAGGTATGGTCCAAAACCGATAAGTTTTATATTAAAGAATATGAGGAAGAGACTAATCTTAAAACAACTTTGATTGTTGATTGCTCTAAATCAATGGGATACGGGAGAGAGGGGTGGAGTAAATTTGATTATGCCGCCACGGCTGGTGCAAGCTTAGGACACCTCTTACAAAGTCAAGGTGATGCAGTAGGAATGATAACGTTTAATACCGGAGTTAAAGATGTACTTCCGGCAAGCGCAAGGCATAATCATTTGAAGGAAATTGTGCATGTTCTGGAGGAGACTATTCCAGACGACAAGACTGATGTTGGGGAGGCGTTTATGGAGTTGATACCACAAATAAAGTCTAGAGGTATGGTTGTTATTATTTCAGATTTATTTGCTGATATTGATGTTATAAGCAATGCATTACAGCAGTTTCGTTTACGTAAACAGGAAGTCATTGTTTTCCATGTAATGGATCATGATGAGTTGGATTTTCCATTCGAAGACAACACAAGATTTCTTGGATTAGAGGACTCTAATCAAATTCATGTAGATCCAAGAGCCTTACGGAAAAGTTATTTAGAAATTGTTGAAAAATATCAAGAAAAGGTCAAAAGAACCTGTGATAAGTTAGGCGTTGATTATGCTCTGCTAGATACAGGTGAGCCTCTCGATGCTGTTTTGACTAGATATTTGGCTTTTCGTAAAAGACACACAAGAAAGGGAAGGGCTAGATAAAAAAGTGTCTAATTTTTTTATAAATCCGGGGTTTCTAATTGCAGGTATTATAGCCATTTCTGCACCTATAATAATTCATTTACTTAACAGACGAAGATTTAAGAAGATTGATTGGGCCGCGATGGATTTCCTCCTTGAGGCGCAACGTTTAAACCGTCGACGAGTTAGACTTGAGGAAATTATTTTATTATTTTTAAGATGCTTGGCAATGATCCTAATTGGCTTATTTATATCAAGGCCTTCGTTGAATATAAACATGGTCGGTGCTTTCAATACTGGGCAGACTGAGAGGATTATTATACTCGATGATTCGTTGAGCATGGGAAGTGGATTAAAGGGTGAAAAACCGATAGAAAAACTTTCACTATCACTGATTAAAGGATTTGAATCCCTCGCAAACAACAATGACCAGGATCTGATTACAGTGGTAAAAACGACTGAGCCTGCCCGGTTTTCTCCAAACGCACAGGACTTGAATGAGGATTCTGTAAGCGAGCTGTTGAGTAGTTTCAAAGAAATTAAGGCTTCCGATAAACAAGGAGATCTTGTTTCTGCACTTAATCAAGTTAATAGAAGTTTTGAATCTAAGGAGTCAAATTTTGAGAAAGTTGTCTATTTGTTGTCTGATTTAAGGAAAACTGATTGGCAAGATTCCGGAACTGCTAACTCAAACGAATCTGTTACGGACCTAATCCAGAAGATTTCGCAGAAAGCTTCTGGATTTTATATTGTTGATTTGGGTGATGGTGATGAAGGTAATGTTTTAATTGAGTCAGTAGGACCTGTTGATAAAATTATAGTTAATGGAATTCCATCAGATTTTGAGGTCATTGTACGGAATTATGGTGATAAGAGTATAAATGACATTGAAGTCAATTTCTCGGCTCAAGGGTCTTTGCCCTTGAAAAAAGTTATCTCGAATATTGAGGCTGGCGAATCTGAAGTAGTTCAATTCACTTATACCTTTAATGAGAGCGAAAGAGATAAAACCTATGTTCCAATTGAGGTGACCATTAATAGTGATAGTTCTACAGGTAGTGACTCTTTGAATGATGATAATAAATATTTTTTCCCAGCACCCATCACTAGCGGTATTAGAACTCTTGTAGTGGATGGTGACCCCTCCGGAATATCAGGAAGAGGGGAGTCTTTCTATTTGGCTAATGCCTTGGCCCCAACTGGTCCTGCCCCCTCGGGAGTAGAAGTTACTATTTTAGATGATACAGACTTTGTCTCAGCTAATTTATCACAGTTTGACGTAATATTTATCGCGAATTTGTACCGAATTAATGAGGAAATTGTTTCTAGGTTGGAATCCTGGGTGAGTCAGGGGGGAGGCTTAGTTTTTTTATTGGGTGATCAAATTGATGAAGATGTTTATAATGACTTATTATATAAAAATGGTTCAGGTATTCTACCATTGAAACTTCTTAAGGTAGGAGGTGATGATAAAGAGGAGAAATGGGTGAATTTTAAAAAACAAAAAGAAAACCATCCCCTTTTTCGCTTCTTCGAGGGTGATAACAATCAACTTTTGGATGCAGTTAAAGTATTTAGATGGTGGGATACTGAATTTAATGCTGAGCTTGATGATTTGAATTCTACTGTTCTACTTGCATCTTACGCTCCTGACGAGAATGCAGCGGCTATTGTCGAAAAAAAAATAGGATTAGGAAAGGTTTTAGCTATGACAACTCCTTTAGATAACGATTGGAGTAATTTTCCGGAAAATGGTGCATCTTTTTTGATTACATCGCAGGAATTAGTCAGGTATATGAGTCCGAATTTAGTTTCGGATGGACTTATTTCTGTTTCTGAACCTATAGCTCATAAATTAGATGTGCGAGAGTTTAGGCAACAGGCAAAAATGATAATTCCCATTACTTCTGATGCTTTTCAAGTAGATGCCCTCCCAATGAGTAAGAGTCAAAGTGAATTCGACTGGTTAATAAATTTTGAAAATACCGGGTATCAAGGCTTTTACGAGATTCAAAAAGCTAGAGCTGATGGGAGTGGAGATTATTCTGTTCTCTTCGCAGCAAATACAGACCCTAATGAAAGTAAACTAGAGCGAATAAATCTCAATGATATTAAATCTGTATTTAGTTCCGATAATGTTATTTTTTTAAATTCTTCCCAACCTATTTTGGAGAATCAATCGAGTGTTTCTAAAAGCGAATTATGGAAGCTAGTCCTAGTAGTTTTAAGTGTGCTTCTAATGATTGAGTTGTTTTATGGTTGGTGGATAGGAGCACGAAGATAAAATTGTAAATATTGTAATGAATTTTTTGTATAAGGTCCCAAGCAAGCAGAAAGTTTTTTTGCCTAACATTTGTTTCGCTATACTCTTGATTGTTAATGCAGTTTCTGTCCCTCCTGACAATAAACTAAATATTTCCAGTAAATCTCAATGGATAGAGGGAGCTACACTAAAGACTGATTCCAATGTTGATGAGTTAATGGCTAGAGCTAAGCAGTTCTCAAATGAGGGAAGATATGATCTAGCTAGTAGCCTTTGGCAAAAAGTCATAGACTCTAGTAACGATCTTGTTTTCGGAAGTGAAGAATGGTTGGAGAAAACATTATCTCATGAATATCAGATATATAAATCAGTTTCTCGTGAGATCGAGAATACTTTGGCTCAATTGCCTAATGAAGGTTTAGAGGGTTACCGAATTGATGCAGATAGCCAAGCTAAGATAGTTCTTTCATCTTACAAGTATGATCAAGAAAGAGAAAATGCACTATCTGAGTTGGTGAAAAGATATTTTCTCAGTTCCTTAGGAGATGATGCGGCTTATGAATTAGCCTGTCTTAAGCTTGATCGATATGAATTTCTTCCCGCGATAAGACTAATCGATAAAATTTTAGATGATTATCCTGACACCGATATTGATCGCTCACAGTTGCTAATACGTGCGGCTGTTCTTAGTGCTCGAATAGGTGATTCAGAGAGGGCTAAGAACTTATTAAATAGAGTAAAAAATGTAAAAGATTTAAGAATTACAAAATCAGTTTTAGAAATTGTTGAAAAAGACATTATGCAATCGGGAGTAATAGGTATTGTGAGTCAAAAATCAAGTGAGCCTTGGTCAATGAATATGGGTGGGGCTAAAAGATCGGGGTTAATGCAGACACCTTCAAATCAGCCCATTGAGAAAGGCAAGGTGTCATGGGTTCAGAAATATGATCTAACATTACCTAAAGGTTGGCCTGAGCTTCCAATAGTTGAAAACAAACCAGACATAGTTAATTTGACGGCACCATTTGGGGGTAGAATTAGCGGATCGTCATCATTAAATGGAAATAATAAGTTAACAATTGATCAGATTCTTCTCACTTGGAAAAAAGAGGGCTGGATGCCTTGTGCTCAGATGTTATTCGGTTCGCAGTTTTTATATTTTAAAAACGAAGATCGTTTAGTATGTGCTGATTCTGAGACGGGTACTGTGAAATGGTTAGGGTTTAGGACTCAATATGCACAGCCAAACTTTTCGAAAAATTTCAGATTTAGGCGCCCTACAACTAAAGATGTTAAAAGAATTCCCCGTGATGTTAAAGAGATTCAATACTTTTCCGATCATGCTAATCAATCGATGTGTTTAGTGAGAGGTAAGATTATTACTGTACAAGGTATACCTGTTGACTTTACAGAAGAAGAAGAACCGATTGAGCCGGAAGCTGATAATAATTTGCAAAGAGGGGTGTGGCAGAATCGTATTGCTGGTGGAGTACCAAGGATGAGAAAAAATCGTCTCGTAGCCTATCATGCCATAAACGGTAAGCTCCAATGGATGCGTTCTGCGGTTGAGAAAAAAGAGGGCTTGATTTCAGAGAGTTGTTTTATTGGTGACCCAGTGCCCTATGGTAATCTTCTTTTGGTTCCTGTTCTCGAGGGAACGGGCATGTATCTAACTGCGGTAAATTTAGAAACTGGGGTTACTCAATGGAGGACCTTTCTCGGTGATGAGCCCCAATCTGGAATTGCCCCTAATGCGTCGGTAATGGTAGCTGTTGATGGAGGCGAGGCATATGTTTCTACCGGTGCCGGTTTAGTTTTCTCCCTTGATGCTATATCTGGTTCATTAAATTGGGTGGTAAGATACCCTAGGACTGTAAGAAATAATGCCTCTCGCATGCAAGAATTACAGAGATTTGGTGGATTTGCTCGTGGTAATGTTGCAACACCTGACTTTGATGGCTGGGATATTGATACGATCTTGCCATCTACAAAAGTTGTGGTCTTTGCCCCAAGCGACTTTAATCAATTAGTAGCTTTAGATCGGAGGTCTGGAAGTTTAGTCTGGGAGACTGCACGAGTACCATTGAGAGGAGGTAATGAGGGTAGCTATGTCTTAGGGCTTTTAGGTGAGAAGCTATATGTGGGCGGAACTAATGTGGTAAGATGTTATGACGTTAATGGTGGGAAAATGTTATGGGAGAATTCATTCCCAAGAGGTTATGGAAGGGGTGCGTTAACAGAAGAAGTCATTTTTATTCCATCTGGAGACAACGAAATAATTAAACTCAACTTAAATAATGGTTCTATTGAAGGACAAATAACCGTTAATCTTCAGAATGATTACCCAATTGGTAATTTGTTTTCCAACGGAAAGAACATTTACATAATGAGTCTACGTCAAATTCATTCAGTGGTTGATGTGACAAAAAAAGGAGATCTAAATATTAATCGAAAGGTACCTCAAGGGCAAGAAGGTGAAACAAAATAGGGATATAATTTAAGGCTCCTATAAAATAAGAATGACTAATAAAAATATAACTAATTCTAGCCATGTTAAGAGAAGAGCATGCCTTAAGTTGTTGGCTCCTTTAGGTGCTACTCAATTTATTAACGAGGGACTCAATGGAGAAAATGAAAAAACCGCAGATGAACTTCTTGATGATAGGGCGCGTAAAGCAATAGATCGTGGCTTAAGGTTTCTTTCAGGAAGGCAGGTCCAAAGAGGAGTGGATAGGGGGGGCTTTGGTTCTTCAGGGTATTCCGGAAGCGTAGGAATTTGTGGTCTTGCAGGTTTGGCATTTATGAGTGAGGGGAGCACTCCAGGTGTTGGGCGATTTGGTAAGGAGGTTGATCTTTGTACTGAATTTCTAATGAGACACACAGGTCCGACGGGTTACATAGCTCGCGGATCTGGAGCTATTGGTAATATGTATGCACACGGTTTTGCGATGTTGTGTATGACTCAAGCTTACGGTATGTCGAGGAAAAAAGAATTGGGGCAGAAGTTAAGAGCCGCAGTTAAATGCACGTTAGGTGCTCAAAATGAGGAAGGGGGCTGGAGGTATAGGCCAGTAAAAAGTGATGCTGATTTGTCAGTAACAGTTTGCCAAATTATGGCTTTGCGTGCGGCAAGAGATTCAGGTGTTAATGTTCCTGATGAAGCTCGTGAAAAGTGCATCGATTATGTGAAAAAAAGCCAAACTGCTGATGGGAGTTTTCGCTATACTATGCGGGGAGGGCATACAACTTTTGCATTAACTGCAGCGGGATGTGTTTCACTCTTTAGTGCAGGTATTTATGATGGGCCTCAAATTGAGAAAGGCCTTAAGTATTTGAAAAAAAGAAAAAATAGTGCTGAAAGACATTATTTTTATTATGGTCACTATTATGCTGTGCAAGCTATGTGGCATGCTGGTGGGGAATGGTGGAATGATTGGTATCCAAGCATTAGAGATAAGTTAATTTCCTCTCAGAGTGCAAATGGCGGATGGAGTAATTCTTCATATGGGCAAGAGTTTGCTACGGCAATGGCATGTATTATTCTTCAAATGCCAAATGATATGCTGCCTATTTTTGCTAGATAAAATTTTCATTATATACATCTAATAGCATTAAATAATAAATTGATAAAAATACTACATTGGTTTGGTTTTGATAGAGAAAGTATTCCCAAGGATGCTGACGTTTCTTTTAGCTTTGCAAATTTTCCTGATTCTTGGAGGGTTTTTGTTTTATTAGCATTAATTCTATCTGTTGGCTGGATTGTTTTCAAAATTTACCAAAAAGAAAACGAATCCTGCCCTAAAGGAATTAGAAGGCTGTTGTTTATAATCAGATTCGCAGTTTGTTTGCTTTTGATTGCCGTTTTCTTGGAGCCATCAATCGTTTATACTCAATCAAGATCGTTACGCCCGATTGTGAGAATTATTAGAGACGCTTCACAATCTATGAACGTCAAAGATAGTTATACTGAAGAAGAATCTGCTAGGTCAGCGGCTTCGGTTATGGACCTAAGCATTGATGCACTACGTGAAACCAAACCTTCAAGGGTTGATGTTGTGAACAAGGTTCTAGGTGATGGAAATCTTAATTTTTTTAGGGAATTGAGTAAGAAAGGGCGAGTCAAGATTTTGGATTTTGGAGAAACCTCTGTTGAGGTGGGAGTAAAAGAGAAAAACATTGAATATCAAACACCAAATAATGAGGAATTAGATTTGTTCGAAATAGAATTTCCAAAATTAAATGCTAATGGGGTTGGGACTGATATTTCAGGTGCTATTCGCGAGTCGCTCGAAGATAAATTGACCTCTTCAATCGTTATATTTACTGATGGTCAGCATAATACTTCTTCTGACGTAAATAATGCTATCAAGTTAGCTGAAAATAGAAAGGTTCCTATTTTTTTTGTTGGAATAGGTGATGCTGATAGGCCTAGGAATATTAGTGTTTCTAATTTATATGCAGACCCTCAGGTGTGGAATAATGATCCTTTTCAAATTCAAGCAATAGTTGGTTCAGAGGGAATTGATAAGGAAAATGTTAAAGTAAATCTTGTTGAAATAGTAAAATCTGAGGATGGGGAGGAAATAGACAATATAATAAGTTCCAAAAATATTGACCTTAATTCTGAGACAGGAAGAATTAAAATTGATTTCACTCATACTCCCACGACTCCAGGAGAGAAATTATACAGTGTAAGGGCTGAAGTCATTGAAGGAGAATCAAATGCAGATGACAATTCGGCAGCTTCTCCAACCAGGGTAAATGTGCTTGATGATAACGCGAAAGTTTTACTTATTTCAGGTGATCCTAGTTGGGAATATAGAGCGCTCGTAAGATTGCTTACAAGAGAGAAAATGATTAACCTTTCATGCTGGCTTCAGAGTTTAGACGATGGCCGGCGGCAACAAGGAAATTCTCAGATTGAAAGCCTACCTGTTACAAAAGAGGCACTTTTTGAATATGATGTAATTATCATGCTTGACCCTAATCCAACAGAATTTAATGAGGATTTGATAGATTTATTTAAAAACTTTGTGAGTGAACATTCGGGTGGGTTTTTATATATGCCTGGTCCAGTCTATGCGGGTAGATTTTTAACTGATTCTAGAGCTTCTGGAATCAAAGACCTCTTGCCAGTATCCCTCGGGGATGTGGGAAGCATGGAAGTTAGCGGTTTGCTTTCTTTAAATAATCGCGAGTGGCCTCTTACAATTGTTGCTGCAAATGCTGATCAACCTATAATGAGATTCTATGAAGATCCACAGAGAACACTGGATCAGTGGAAAAAATTACCTGGAACTTTTTGGAGTTTTCCTGCGCTTGAGGCTAAGCCAGCTACAAGAGTTTTGATTGAACATTCTGACCCAACATTGAGAAGAAAAGAAATTTCGAGGCCTCTTCTTGTTACAGGTCAGTTTGGGACTGGGCGAACAACATACCTAGGATTTGATGGAACATGGCGCTGGCGGACTAAAGGACTTGATGCAGAATTTTTTAAGCGGTTTTGGGTTCAAACTACTCGGTATTTAGTTGAAGGGCGGTCTTTAGTGGGAAAGAGAAGAGGTCAAATTGAATCTGAAAGGTTTCAGTATCAAGTCGGTGATAGAATCCGACTTACGGCATCATTGAGACAAAAAAACTTTGATTGGCTTGATCTTCCTAATGTTAAAGCGGTTTTAACACAGCCAAATCAAGATGTTAAGAATATTACTTTTGATAAATTGCCTAATCAGCCTGGAGTATATGAGACAACTTTGGTTGCATCTAATGATGGATCCTATTCAGTTTCTATTGAGCTTGATGAGGAAGGAGATGAGAACGTTACTATTAATTCAAATTTCGTGGTTGTGGTTCCATTTAAGGAAATAAAAGACACATGGCTTGATAGAGATAAATTGAAATCTTTTTCTGCGGCAACCGGGGGAGCTTACTTTAGTCCAGACAAAATTTCAGATATTCCAACTGTGCTGCCAGATCTTTCGAGGAGACTGACGTATGATAGTCCTCCAATGCCGTTATGGGATAATCGAATTCTGTTCATTTCGCTTTTTATACTCTTAGTCTTAGAGTGGGCTCTTCGTAAGAAATTTAAATTGATATAAATATAAAACAAGCCATGCCGTCAGTATCTAATGAGATGATTCCAAAGCAGATAAATTCTGTGCTTGGCAGGATGCGTAGAGCAGTTCAGCGGTATTTTATTATTAATGGTTTAAAAAATATATTTGTTGTTTTACTACTTATTGTAATCTCTGATTTCTTTATCGATAAGTCATTTCGNATGGATAAACCTCAACGCCTTATAATGTTGNTNTTAGGTCTTTGTTGTATTCTTTTTCTTNCTTACAAGAAGCTAATCCTCCCGCTTTTATCAAAATTAAGTGACGATGCTTTGATNCTTGAGTTAGAGCGAACTCAAGGNGGTATGAATGAGTCTCTAATTAGCGCTCTGGAATTATCTAGAATGAGAAATTACAATAATNCGGATGTTTCGTTAAAAATGATTGAAGAGACTATCGAAGCTGGTGCTCAGATAGCCGATGGAGTGAAGGTTGGTCCAGCATTTAAAAGAGGTAAGATGAAAGCTAATTTTTATTTTTTAGNTTCNCTCACTTTAGTTTTAATCGTTGGCGGGTTTGGGGTTGTTAATTCTAACGACCTGAATACTTGGTATAAACGAAATGTTTTGCTAATGGATTTGCAATGGCCGAGCGATTATGAACTGCAGGTAGTTGGTTTATATGGGGGTAAAATAAGAGTTGCGAAAGGACAAAACTTTTCAATTAAGGTTCAAGTTAAAGAAGGAAATAAATCAGTTCCTGAATCTATTAAGATTGAATTTAAATCAAATGTTTACAAAAAGTCCGAAGAGCTGTTCATAAATCAAGATGGCACGTTTGTTTCATCAGCTGTAGATACTGTCGCGGAGTCAGAATTTAGAGTAATAAGTAAAGAGTATGAAACACAATGGCTTCCACTGGAATTAGTTGATAGGCCTGAATTAGTGAAGTTATCTCTTGGTGCGACTTTCCCAGAATATACTGAGCTAGGTAGAATTGATCTTGCTACTGGAGAAGGTCCTCATGAGCTGTTAGGTGGCTCAGAGCTAAAAATTTCAGGAAAGGTAAATAAGCCTCTGAAAAATGCTTATGCTATGATAGCTGANTCTAAGTTTTCTTTAAAAGTAGATGGTGACTCTTTTATTGGTATGATACCAAAAAATAAATTAAATTCGGGATCATACTCTATAATTGTTGAGGATAACGAAGAGGGTATATTGAATGGTTCGGGTGATTTGCTAGGTCTGGGTTTTAAAGATTCTCCGAAGTTTAGAGTCCGAGTTGTGAATGACCGGAAACCAAAACTTACAATTAAATCTAATGGTCTGAGTGGTATGATTGTTCCAGGAGCTCTCATACCTTATGTNGGAGAGATTAATGACGATTTTTCAATAGAGGACGTTGAGATTNNTTATTCACTAAAAGAAGACACAGGTGAACGCAGAGAAGTATCTGGAAAATTAGTTCCTTATGGAATTCAAAAAAAGATAGGAAGTAAGGAAATTAAGATGGATGGTGCCATTGATCTGGAACCCCTAGATTTAACAATTAATTCAAGATTTAGTGTATATTTTTCTGCTAAAGATAATAATACTGAATCTGGTCCCGGTGTGGGAGAATCCACTAGAATTCTTTTCAGGGTTGTTGGNGAAGCAGAATTACGCACAGATCTATTAAGACGAGAAAAAGAACAGCGTCAAATCGTCAGTGAGTTAACAAAAAAACAGGANATTTTATTGACTGATCTGGGTGCTATAGCGGCTGAATTTGTAGAAATTGATATATTGGACCGATCAAGTAANGAGCGATTGGCTAATTTACAGAAAGCCCAAAAGAATTTAAGTGTCGGNGTNGGCAATACAGTNAAAAGGTTAAAAGGAATGGTGTTGGAAATAAAAAACAATCGGCTTGAGGAAGAAAAAGGTATCCTGCAAAGCCGTTTAAACGAGAAAATTATAGCTCCGCTAGAATTGTTAACTCAACAGACTTTCCCTTCAATTTCTCTAGAGCTTGATGCTGCGCGAAGAATGAATGATAAGCTTAGTAGAGATAAGTCATTCAAAGTTATTAATGAAGCTCAAAGCTACACCGTCCAAGTATTAAAGGGGGTTTTAATGCACATGGTTAGAAATGAAGGCTATCAACAAGCCTTAAATCTCCTTTATGAAATACAAAGAGAACAAGAAAGAATGAACCAGATGACGAATAAGGCTAAAGAGAAATCTTTAGAAGGAATCGTTGAGGACAAGAAATCTGAGTCTGAAGCTAAGAAAAAAGAAAAATCAAAAAAATAAAAANATTCGAATATANTTAATAGATGATAAGTTANATGGGGTAGAAATGANTATGTATATTTTTAATGAATTAAAAGCTTTTATTTTTGTACTTGGAACAATGTTTTTATTCAACCTAGGATCCAATGGCTCAGAGGTGTTGGATTCAGGCATTGATATAGAGGATTCAAAAAAAAGTCCATTGGGTGTCCGTCAGCAAAGGATTAAGAGAATGGTATCTGAACTTGAAAATCAGTTTTCTGAGTTGGCTCGCTTATTGCAAAAAGAAAATCCTGAACAAGCTGAAAAGTTAGTGGATGCGTTTAAAACNTCTAAAGAACTGCTGCTTGAGAAAAGAATGGATGATATTACTAAATTGCTAGATCTCTCAAAGTTAGATAGCGCAAATGAGGAGCAGAAAAAAACTATCTATGATATCAAAGGTTTAATTGATTTTTTGCTTAAGGATGAAGATGAGGCCGAAGGGGTTAAGGATGAAATCAAAAAATTAGAGGAATGGAAAAGAAAGCTAGAAGATTTAATTCAAGATGAAAATGATTTAAAAGAAGAGAGCGATATTCACTCAGATAAGGATAGTGCTCTTAAAAAAATGGATCAAAATATTGCAGAGTTAAGTAATTTGATTGAAAAGCAAGAAGATCTTAAGAGCGATACAGAAAAAGAATCTTCTAAAGGTATTGACGGTCTTGATGAGCTTGCCGAACTGCAGAATCAGTTAAACAGA
Source organism: Verrucomicrobiales bacterium (assembly GCA_002705125.1). Taxonomy (GTDB): domain Bacteria; phylum Verrucomicrobiota; class Verrucomicrobiia; order Verrucomicrobiales; family DEV007; genus EC70. The sequence goes on from PAHQ01000095.1 coordinate 15,750, forward strand.
GCCACAGAGAAACTTAGTGATGATATTCCNNGTAAAAATAGTGAAAATTCTGATAGTGANCCTAACGCCTTAATGAGTGAGGCAATGGATAACCAAAAATTAGCTGAACAAAAGCTGGGCGAAGGTAAAGCTAAATTGGCTATTGAGTCAGAGAACAAAGCTATTGAGAATATGAAGNAAGCTTTGGATCAGCTTAAAAAGGAGAGGGATAGGGTTGCTGAGCTTAAGCCAGAAGACTTAGAGGGGTTAGCTGATAATCAAAAAGAGACCGCTGATAGCGCTGNGAAATTATCAGAAGAGATGNAAAAAGATAATAAGACTGATCAAGGGCTTGATCAGCAACAAGATCCATTAGCAGAGGGACAAAAAAAAGCGCAGGAAGCTATTGATGATGCAAATAAGAAAATGGATTCAGCTTCGGGGCAACTTGCACAAGGTAAGCCAGGTCAAGCGGCTGAGCAACAAAAGCAGGCAATAGAGGATTTAAATAGAGCGAAGGAGGAAATAGACCAACAGTTAGAAGAATTGAGGGAACAGGAAAAAATGGATGCCTTGGTGCAGCTCGAACANATGTTTTCTGAAATGCTTGAGAAACAAAAAGAAGGTTCGGCACAAGTTTTAGTATTAGAAGAAAAAAGGAAAGAGCAGAACGGGAAACTGAAAAGGGGAGATAGAATCGAATTGAGATCAGTGGAGATTTTAGAAAGAAGCCTTTCAGAAAAGTCTGGAGAGGCTTTAACTCTTCTAAACGATGAGGGATCGAGTGTGGTTGTGAGAAATGTAGTTGAGGGGATGCAGAATGATCTTGTTGCAATAGCAGATAGAATAGATGATAACGAGACAGGTTCTTTTGTTCAACGTTCTCAGAAAGAAGTNGAGCTTACTCTTAATGAATTAATTGAAGCAGTAAAAATTGCTCAAAAAATGGAGGAGCAGCAACAACAACAACAACAACANCAACAACAACAGCAACAACAGCAACAACAGCAACAAGCAAATATCAGATTATTAGATACCAATTGGTAGTAAATTTCAGAAACCCGGTTTGTTTTATT
>PAHQ01000096.1 GCA_002705125.1 Verrucomicrobiales bacterium
ATTAATTCTGCTTGGAGATGCATCTATGACTTCGATTAAATCTGCTTCACTGTGATTTTTGTGATTACGAAAAATACGAGCTTTTACTTTTTCGCCAGGAATACAAAAAGGTATAAGAATTACCCAGTTCTTTTCATCTCTTCCTACACCTTGTCCTGTATTTGTCAGATTTGAAATATTAATGATAGTCTCCTCATGGTAATTATATGGTCCTGATCGAAACCCTTTAGGAGCTGTTATGCTTTCGTTTGGCATGAAATGTTGATTATATGATCAGATGATTCTTTTTTGTTGAGTGATTAATTTGATGTTTTGTAGGGTGAGTCTAAATGTATATGAAATAATTGTGTTGTGATCTATTTTCCTAAATATTTTTACCTTATAATGGCTATATGTTCGGTTGTTTCCTTTGGGATTCTAGTTTTTTTCGCAAAGCGTCATCGTAATCCCCGATTAAGGCCTAGAAGAGGTGAGGTTATTTTAGTTGGGATTATACTTTTTATGGGATCAGGATTTTTTTCTCATTTTACCTCAGAGTTGCTAAGTACAGATTTTGACGAAGAGAGACTTAAAAATAATATGAGGGCCTCCCAAGTTAGGGGGTTAAGTGATCCTACCGGATCTGGTGTGAGAAGAGATCGAATCAATGATTTACGAGACTCTACAAATGATCTTAATGGAGATTTATCTACAGAAAGTCCGGATGAATTTATTGATTCATTGGAAGATTAGTGGCGTCTTGATTTCAATCGATTTTTGAAAAATGTCCTCAATGCTATTGAAGGGTCACAATTTTCATCATTCACAAATTTAACATGGTCAACATTGTTAATTTTAAAATCTGCTTCAAGGTTTCTTTGCCAATTATTTCTTTTTAAAAGGTAAGTATCCCTGATTGTTTTATTACTCGTATTTATTAAGTAGGAATTGTTGTCTTCTGGGTTTTTTAAATAAACTTTTCCTATGCTAGGAAATTCTAGCTCAGCTGGGTCTAAGGTTTGAAGGGCAATTAGATCATGTTTAAAAGAACATATTTTTAATTCCTGCTTGAAAGAAGGACATAAGAAATCAGAAATCAAAAAAATCATAGATCTTCTTTTTTGGCGACCTAGGATGAATCTTAAAACCTTTCCAGGACTGCTAACATTAGATATAATTTCATGAGATAGAACTTCTCTAAGAAGGCTCATGGCGTGTCCCTTGCCCTTTTTAGGTTCAGTGAAATGTTCTATTTTGTTAGTATATAAAATTAAGCCTATTTTATCACCATTTTTTGATGCGCTTAATGCAATAATTGAAAAAATAAGAGCAGCCAGATCATGTCTGCTTTGAAGTATGCTTCCATAATTTGATGAACGGCTTACATCAATAGCAATATAAATATTGAGTTCACGCTGTTCGACAAACTGTTTTACGTAAGGTTCACCGGTTCTAGCAGTTGTGTTCCAGTCAATGGAGCGGACTTCGTCTCCGTGTATGTATTCTCTTAAGTCATGAAAATCAATTCCTCGGCCACGAAAATTAGTTGAGTACTCTCCATTTAAGTTGTCATCAATTACCCCTTTTGCTCGAAGTTCAATTTTTTTGGATTTTTTAATTAATTCTTCAAGATTTGTCATCCTACGGCACTTTAACGGTGTTCAGAATGTCATCTATCACTGATTCTGTTGTTATTTCCTCGGCTTCGGCTTCATAGGTTAACAAAATTCTATGTCTTAGAATGTCATGAGCAACTCTCTTAACGTCATTAGGTATGACGTAACTTCTTCCATTTATAAATGCGATAGCCTTCGAAGCGAGTATCAAATTAATCGTAGCTCTTGGAGAAGCGCCACATCTTATCATATGATTCAAATTAGAATTAGTCTCAGGATTTCTTGTGCTAACGACTAATGACACAATATAATCTTTAATGGTCTCCTCTACATGTATTAAGTCAATTGCTTCTCTAGATTTAGAAATATCTTGCTTTGATATAACCTTAGTTGTTCTAATGTTACTAGCAGTTGTTCCCATCAAATTAAGAATTTCCCGCTCTTCGTCACGATTTGGATAATTTACTATTACTTTTAGTAAAAATCTGTCCAATTGGGCTTCTGGAAGCTGATAAGTCCCTTCCTGATCAAGTGGATTTTGTGTTGCCATAACTAGGAAGGGGTCAGGCAAATCATATGTCGTTTCACCTATGGTTACTTGCTTTTCCTGCATTGATTCGAGTAAAGCGCTTTGAACTTTAGCCGGGGCTCTATTGATTTCATCAGCGAGCAGCAGGTTAGTAAACACTGGACCAAGTTTTGGTTTAAACTCTCCTAATTGTTGGTTGTAAATCATCGTTCCAACAACGTCAGCGGGTAATAGATCAGGAGTAAATTGAATTCTTTTAAAGTCCACTCCAATACAGCCTGCAAGTGCATTTACGGTTAATGTTTTTGCTAGTCCAGGAACCCCTTCGATGAGAAGGTGCCCTCGAGTTAAAAGGCCAACAATCAAGCTTTCAACTAATGAATCTTGACCAATTAAAACCTTGGACATTTCACTTTTTAAGGGTGTTATCCAAGTAGAAGAATTTTCTACAATTTCTTTTATTTCTCTATCATCAGATGGCATATTGAATCAGGATATGCTGTAAATAATGAGCATGTGCAAGTTATTATGTTGGCGCGACTTCTATATTTTCTTCGAATCTGTTTTTAACTTTATTTTCCCATATATAACGGCTGAAAAGAACTTTAATAGCTGCGGTTAATGGTACTGCAAGAAGTGCACCAAGAATGCCGCCAATAAGTACAGACCAGCATAATACAGAAAATATCACGGTAAGAGGGTGTAACCCAACTGACTCACCAACAATTTTCGGTTGTATAAAAAACCCGTCAAATTGCTGTACTAAAATAAATACTATAAGAACAACTAGTGGAGTTGGACCTCCAACTTGTGCAGTAGCAATTAACAATGCTGGTATTGCCGTAAGAATGAACCCAACGAATGGAATTATTCCAAGAACTGCTAGTGAAACGCCTATCACTAATGCATAATCTAATCCAAGTAGCATTAAGATAATTCCAGTTAGGGCGCCATCAATTATACTGACAAGAACCTGTCCCCTAAAATATGCGACTATGTAACCATTTATCTCTTTAATTACACTGACTATTTCGTCTTTGAGTGATGAGTCTTTTAAGGGTAGGTATTTATCCCAATTTCTTTCAATGAATGCTGAGTCTCTAAGAAAAAAGAATAGATATACAGGTACCAAAAACAATCCAACTGCGTATCCAATCACTCCTAGAAACCCATTAGCTGTTTTTCCTAAAAACCCTAATGCTTTCTTACCGGTCTCTGGATTTTTAACCCAACTAACCATCTTATCCCAAAGTATATTCTTATTACTTTCTATAGATGCTTGATCATTTTCTGAATCGGCTTCATTTTCTAAAGAGTCTGTAAAGGACACCAGAAAATTGCTGAATTTTGAAATTTCTTTTTGGGATTTGTCGATTATTGAAGCTCTATTATCAACAAGTTGAGCCAACTGCTTTGAGGCAGGAATTAAAACTGCTAGAGCAAGGATTCCCGAAATTATGACTAGTATTGAATAGATTAAAACGATCGCTTTCGTTCGAGAAAGGTTGCGATCTTTGAGCCACTTTTTCCTAACGCTATGTACAACCGGAGAAAGTAAATAAGAAAGAATTGCAGCAATAGCTACTGGAACAAGTACGGGCTGTAATAAGTTAAGAAATTTTCCGAGGATAATAATCGTGCTTACGATTAAAATTATAATCACAGTGATTGAAACTCCTGTTATTGCTTTCCATAAGATGGACTTTTGGAATTGAGAAGGGATTGTGTGAGAATCTTCCTGTCCCTCTTGGAATTCTTTGTTCATTCTTTTTATTTAACCATAGTCATCATTAAATAAAAGAGATTAATTCTACCCACCAGCAGCTATTTGAACTATTTCAATAATATCTCCATCAGTAATAAAGGTCTCAGAGTGATCCTTTTTTTTTAGAGCCACTTTGTTTAATTCAACAATTGTTAGAGAACTACTGAGTTCAAGTTGTTTTAAAAGGTTCTTAACGCTTAAGCGTTCAAGGTATTTATCTGTCGTCTCGCCATTTATGGTAATAGTCATAACTAGGGTTTTAATCTAAGAGCTTAATATCGCAGTATCCCAATCTTTCCATACAGGATCGAGACCTTTTGATTTAAGCATTTTGCAAACCTCAGCAGGTGAACGTTCATCATTGATCTCAAATTGCTCAGTAGCAGTTTGTGAAGAACATGGTTTCATTTCTGATGCTTCATTAATTTCAATTCTTCGCCCGCCAACAGTATAGTGAAGGTCATCTTTTCCTTCTCCTGTGTAGCCACCTGGTTCGGTGTGACTTCCTGCACTAATCGTCGTAATACCAATATTGACTAAATTATTCCGGAATATTTCTTTCTCTCTTGTGCTTAAAACGATTCCTACATCTGGAAAGCATATACGGAATGCACATACGAGCTGAACGAAGTCCCTATCATTAAGTGAGTGTTCAGGATTGAATTGACCGGCAGCTGGGCGAATTCTAGGAAAACTCACGGTGTAATTTGCTTTCCAGCAAACTCTCTGAAGGTAATCAAGATGAGCTGCTAATGAAAGGGCTTCCTTTTTCCATTCGCTTAGTCCAAAAAGAGCTCCAATACCAATTCTCCTAAAGCCTGCATTGTAAGCCCTTTCAGGACACTCTAATCTCCAATTGAAATTTTTCTTTGGTCCACTTGTATGTAGATTCTTATAGCTTTTTCTATTATAAGTTTCTTGGTATACAACAAGTGCTTCACAGCCTGCGTTAACTAAACTTATATATTCAGGTTCCTTCATAGGAGCAATCTCAAGAGCAATGGAAGGGAATAAATCCTTTATTGCGAATATGCATTCTTCAATGTAACCACTTGAAACAAATTTAGGGTGTTCCCCAGCGACTAATAGAATGCTACGGAATCCTTGACTATGAAGATGTTTAGCTTCCGAAAGAACCTGATCTACAGTCAAAGTTACCCTTAATATGGGATTGTCTCTTGAAAATCCACAATATGTGCAATTGTTTACGCATTCATTAGAAAGGTAAAGAGGGGCAAAAAGACGCATTGTTTTGCCGAAATTTTTTCTAGTAACTCTAGTTGATTCTGAGACAATGCTTTCCAAGTCACTCTTATTTAAAGGAGAAATAATTTGGATGAAATTTTCCAGTTTGGTATTAAGGCGATTAGATAGGTTATCGAATGTATCGACGAAGCTCATTTTATTTTAATTATAATACCTTGAGTTAATTGATATACAAGTGACTGAATGCTTGATTGAGTGAATACTTGATATTAACTAATCATAAGTGGAACAATCTGAACAGATCCTATGTAAAGTTGCTTTTTGGTATTATCGCCGGATGGCACTTATGTTTTTGTTGTTTGCTGGAGGAGGATTGTGGTTCTTTTATGACGGTCTTATTGGTTGGCCACAAAAGAACAAGATTCACATTGCGAAGATGGCATTTGAGGCTGGATCTGAAGGTGAAAGCTGGGAAAGTTTCAAGACGGATTTACCCAGTTTCGAATTAGACCTTACGGATGAAGACATTCTCTTGATCCGTAGATCCCATAATGATGGCTCACTAAGAATGACTTGGGAAGAGTTCATGATTTCACCTGCTGGTAAAAGAGCCGTTTCTAATATGGATAATGAGAAGTTATCTGATGCATTTAATGCAGGTAAAGAAATTAATTATGAATGGGAAACTTTTGCATCCTTGAATGGTTACCCCATTAATAAAGAAGAAGCTTCAAAATCTGAAATAGAAATGAAGCAATTTGAAAGTATGTATACTGCGTTCAATGCGCCTTCCCTTAAAAGAGAGTGGTCTCTTTATGGGTATTTATCTGGCAATAAAGGATGGAACACTAAGGACCCAAAGTTTCATGACAAAGGAGAAATAACTGCGCAAATTGTTATTGGGTCAATTCTTTTGAGTGGTTCATTCTTTGTTTTAGTTATGACTTTAATTAACCGAGGAAGAACACTGCTTTCTAATAGCGACTCATTGGTTTCTGAGACAGGTGTAGAGGTTACCTTTGATTCTATATTTAGGATTGATTCTCGTAAATGGGATAAGAAAGGTTTAGCGTATTTGTATTTTAAAGATGAAAATAGCAGTGTTAAAAAACTGGTCATTGATGATCTCAAATATAAAGGTTCAGATGCTATACTTGATAGGATTAAAGATCAGTTCACTGGTGAATTATTAGAAAGTTATTCCGATGAATCAAAGTCTGCCGAAAATTAGGGGAATAAATTTTTAATAAAAGATTTAAATTTGGAATTAATTTTAAAAAAACCAATAACTTCTATTAAATAATTTGATTATAATAGTATCAGCGATTATAAAAAATAACTTAACAAAACCAAAGTAAAATTTTATGGCAAGCGTTGAAGAAAAAGTTAAAGATATAATAGTTACAGAGCTAGGAACCTCTCCAGATAAGGTAGTGCCAGAGGCAAAATTTGTTGAAGATCTTGGTGCTGATTCATTGGATACAGTAGAACTTGTTATGGCATTTGAGGAAGAGTTCGGTATTGAAGTTCCTGAAGAGGAGACGGATAAACTTGTCAGCGTTGGTGCTGTAGTCAGTTACATTGAAGGTCTAAAAGGGGAGTAAATTTAACCTCTTTGTTAGTATCTGATTTCACCATACTATGCTACATGAATTGTAGCATAATTTATTTTGTATAAATTTCTCAATGTACTCTCAAGATGATATACAATATGCCTTGGAGTTTACACAGGTTCTCTTAGAACCAGATCGACGAATAGACACATTTGGAAGCACCTCTTTTGAGTTCCACCTAATATCTGAGTTAATGGATAATGTGAATGAAACTCGTGTGAGGGAGGGGGTCATCCATGCAGATAGACCAACTATAATTAAGCCTGATCCTTACACTGAGTTAGAGTTTGAGGGCTTTGGAGAACAGGCTGAAGCGTTTACTCAATGGCTGCATGAAAATGCAGCGGACTTATCCATACTGAAATACGGTTTTAGTTTCAGAAAGGACAAGATTCGAGAGGATGTCATCAGAGAGCCATTCAATGAGGTTAGGGATAAAGTGATAGCAAGAGCCAACGACAGCGCCAATCCCCTAGCTGCTGTAATTCATGGTGTTGATGATGCTTGGGAGATTTGTCTGTTAAAGTTTACGGTAGAAATGATTGGAAAATCACAAGGAATAAATGTTTTTGATTTCAAGCGTAGGGGCTTGTTGTAAATTGAAATAGTCCAAAGTGAAAGTATATCTGCGACTTCTCTTTGCGTTTCTTGGAGTTGTATTCATTTTATTAACAGCTCTTTCGGTTAATTTTTTGTGGTCAGATAGGATTAAGCCAAAACAGCAACTGTTCGAAGAGGTAAAAAAACTAAAAAATATTCCAACTCAAAAAGTTGATTATGGCCTTCCTGTGTACGACGAAGCCATATCTTTAATTCGAAACAAAGATATTCATAATGGAGTTTCTAAATTGCATGATTTATTAAAATTTTACCCAGAGTCAGACAAATGCAATGAAGCTAATAGAATAATAGGTGAGTATAATTGTGATAGCATTTTTGCCAGATCAGACTCTGTTTTTAAATCTGAGTATGAAGTTAAAAGAGGGGACGCCCTGAATTCTATTGCTCAAACATTTGAATGCACTCCAGGTTATATTCTCAAAATTAACAGAAGATTGGGTACCAGCATACAACCAGGCGAAAGACTTGTTGTTTGTGATTTAAATTATTCTGTCATGATAAAGTTGACTGATTCTTATATTATTCTGAGGAATCAAGATGAAAAATTAATCAAAAAATATAAGATTAATCAGTTTAAGTTGCCGCAAGGTTGTCCTAATTCATTAGATACAAAGATAAAAGGCTTAGTAGTCGGTGATGGGGCTAAATTTATTTCCTTAGGTTCTAAAGAATTTGCCTCCTCTTACAAACAAATTAGATTTGATAGACGAGGATTAAATATTTCTAAATTAAGCAATGATGCTGATGAAAATGCTTATTCCACAGGTTTTTTTGTATCTCAGGAGGACTTAGAAGAGTTGGCAATTTTACTAAAATCTGGCATTAATGTTTACATTAGAAAGTGAATTTTAAGAGAATCAAAGATGGCAACGAAGAAAAGCACAAAGAAAAAAATAGCATCAAAGAAAGCTCAAATTTCATCTTGGAAAAGGGTCGAATTAGCAAGACACCCAAAGAGACCGATGATGTTGGATTATGTTGCTTCGTGTTTTGATGACTTTATGGAAATTCACGGAGATAGACACATCGGTGATGATGGTGCTATGCCTGCAGGTTTGGCAAGAATTGATGGTATCAAATGTATGGTCATAGGCCATGAAAAGGGTCGTGAAACCAATGAAAAATTAAGAAGAAATTTTGGTTGCGCAGGTCCTGAGGGATATAGAAAAGCTTTACGAATGATGCGTTTCGCAGAAAAGTTTAAACTCCCAATTATTTCCATTATTGACACGCCAGGCGCTTACCCAGGAGTAGAGGCAGAAGAAAGAAACATAGCTGAATCGATTGCCTTTAATCTAAGAGAGATGATTTTACTTCGAACTCCAATAGTTGCTGTTGTTATTGGTGAGGGTGGTTCTGGCGGAGCTTTAGGTATAGGAATAGCAGATAAAGTAATGATGATGGAAAATTCATACTATTCTGTAATTAGTCCAGAGGGATGTGCTGCTATTTTATGGAAAGATCGTAAATATGCTCCAGATGCAGCAAACGCAATGAAATTAGATGCACGAAGCTTAAAAAGATTAGGTGTCATTGATAAGATCATAAAAGAGCCGATGCATGGTGCTCATACAAATCCGACTGCGACTTCAAAAACTTTAAAATCTAACATTTTAGAGGAGATCAAATCTCTTTCGACTGAGTCGATGGATAAAATCCTTGAGGATAGGTATAAAAAGTATCGAAGAATTGGAGAGTTTATAAATTAGTTTCATCTAAAGTCGATGATCTGAATGCACTGACAGCATCTCTTATGTCTTGAGCTATTGAACAATAGGGTTTGGCAAATGGTGGTATGAACCAAGGGTAAGATCCAATGATATCATTAATAACTCTTATTTCTCCATTACAAAAATCACCTGCTCCTATGCCGATTGTTGGGATTTTAAGTGATTCAGTCACATTTTTTGCTAAATCACTTTCTACGCTTTCCAGAATAATTGCTGAAACTCCGACATCTTGAAGTAGCTTGGCATCACGTTTGATTTCCATCTTTTCTGATTCTGTTTTACCTTTCTTCTTGTAATATTTTTCTTCTTTTATTGATTGTGGTAGAAATCCTAAGTGGCCAATGACAGGTATATTGTTTTGAATTAGTGTTTTAATTTGAGGGATTACATTGGACCCTCCTTCAAGTTTCACGCCATGTGCACCGGCTTCTAATAAAAGTTTCGCATTAGTAAGAGCAGATTCTGAGGTCTCATAAGATCTGTATGGCATGTCAGTAATTAGGAGGGACTGTTTAACACCATTGCTGCATGCAATAGTATGATTAATCATCATTTCCATCGTTACTTTGGTAGTATCAGTGTGACCAAAAACCATCATTCCAAGTGAATCCCCGACAAGTATTATATCTATACTTGATTCATCTAAAATTCTTGCAGTGGGGTAATCATACGCAGTCAAAGCACAAATTCTTGACGAAGTTTTTAAGTCAATGAAAGAGTCTGGTTTAGCTTTGTTGGGAATCACTTTATTGGGTTTCTACCACTTAGTATGAACAATCTTCAATGGAGGTTCTGTAGAATCTAAATTTCTCAGAAGATGTATGATTGATTTAGTTTTATCAGGTAAAATGAAGTTAGGTTTAATTGATGCTAAAGGTTCAAGAACAAAGCGACGGCAGGAAATTCTTGGGTGTGGAATTGTGAGGTCTTTACTTTTTATTTTAATATTGTCTGCGTAAAGAATATCAAGATCAATATATCTAGGAGAATTTTTTTCCCTGGTTTCAGGTCGGCCTAAAGTTGATTCGATAGATATACACAATTTAAGTACTTCTTCAGGAGTCTTATCAAAGTTCATTTCTGCAACCGCATTTAGAAATGCCCCAGAAGACTTAGTACAATTAACGGGTGTAGTTTCATAAACGCTTGAGAAAATGCACTCGGAAGGATTAGTACAGTTATTAAGTAGTAGCGCTTTAGATGTTGTTAAGTTATTTAAGCGGTCTCCAAGATTTGAACCAAATGCAATAGCATATTTCTTGATCTGTTGATTGATTTTCAATTCAGTTCGAGGACGTCCTGCATGTCATAGAGACCAGGATCTTTATTGGTTAGCCATTTCGCTGCATGAAGTGAGCCGTTGGCAAAAGTGTTTCGACTAGATGCTTTATGAGTAAGCTCTACACGTTCACCTTCATTTGCATATATAACAGTATGATCTCCAACAACGTCACCGCCTCGGATTGAGTGCATTCCGATTTCTTTCATTTTCCTTTTTCCGACAATGCCTTCTCTGCCGTGGGCGGTATCATTAGAATAAGACACATTGGACGCCTTAGCTAAGATTTCGCCAAGGCGTCTAGCTGTTCCACTTGGAGCATCAATTTTCAATCGGTGATGCATCTCTACAACCTCAAGATCAAAGTCATCACCTAATATCTCAGCAGTTTTTCGTGTTAACCAAAATAGTGTATTAACTCCAATACTAAAGTTTGGGGCCATGACAATTGGAATCTCAAGAGATGAATTATTAATTATATTTAGTTCATCTTCGGAGTGTCCGGTAGTGCCCATGACTATAGACTTACCATTGTTTACACAAAGAGTGACTAACTCCTCTGTATAAGAATGTGTGCTAAAATCGATAATCGTATCACAGTTGTCGATGTGATTAGCTAAGGAATCACCGACATCAATTTTCTCAGTTATTTTTATAAGTTGGTGATTAGGAGCGCAGTCTATTATGGCTTTCCCCATTCTTCCGTTGCATCCAGTAACAAGAATTTTGATTGGTTTAGTCATTTAATTATTGGAAAGTAGATTGAGTTCAGCAAGTAAATTGACAAGTTCTGACTTATTAGCCTCGTTTAGGCCTACAAGTGGTAACCTAAGCTCGTTAGTTGACATCTCACATAGAGCCATGGCTTCTTTTATAGGTATGGGATTAGTGTCTAAACTTAACAACCCTTGAAAAAGAGGTTGGCAGAAAGCGTTTATGTTTTCTGCTTCAGCTATTTTATTGTTTAATAGGCAATCTACTAATTCTGATAGCTTTTTGGGTATTATGTTTGATGCAACACTGACTACTCCGATTGCTCCATTTTTTATAAATTCAACTGTTAACGCGTCATCGCCACTTAATATTTCATATTTCTGAGGTAAAGCTTTCCTTATTTCCATTACCCTTGATTTATTTCCTCCCGCTTCCTTCATTGCTATAATATTGGGGCAATCTGAATGAAGCCTTAGTTGAGTCTCTACAGTAATTTCGATTACCGATCTTCCTGGAATACTATACAGCATAATAGGTAAATCGGTCTCTTTTGCAATTGATTTGTAATGTTGATAGAGACCTTCTTGGGAGGGTTTGTTGTAGTAAGGACAGACTAATAAGGCTGCATCTGCACCAGCCTCTTGTGCATATTGTGTCATGATTATGGCTTCACGAGTAGAGTTAGATCCCGTTCCGGCAATGACCTTACCCTTTCCACCAGCAACCTGAACTGAAAGCTCTATAATTCTTTTGTGTTCAGCATTAGTGAGTGTTGGAGATTCTCCAGTGGTTCCGCATGGAACTATACCGGAAATATTATTATTAAATTGATTGTTAATTATTTCAATGAGTGAATCTTCGTCAATTTTACCATCAACGAAGGGTGTGATTAAAGCTGTATGTACTCCTTCAAACATAAATTTTCCCTTTAAATACTGTTATTGCAGGCCCCGTTAGTGTAACGTTGCTGTAATGGTTTTCTTTATAGTTCCATGATACTTCTAATGTGTCGCCTCCCTTAACGTTTACATTAACTGGTGGCTTAATGCCATTGAGTTGATGATATATAAGCGCACTCGCGACCATTCCTGTTCCGCAGGCTAATGTTTCATCTTCAACTCCTCTCTCATATGTTCTAATAGTCAAGGTGTCACTTTCATCAATTTGAACAAAATTGACATTAGTGCCTGCAGGAGAAAATAGACTGTGGTTTCTGACATATGACCCTAGAGATTTCAGATCGACTTGGCTCACAGTATCTTCAATAACTACGGCATGCGGAACGCCAGTATTTATAGAATGAATACTTTTACTCGAATCATTAATCGTAATTTCTTGATTTAGATTTAAGTCAAAGGGTCGGCTCAATTTTATTTGAACTAGATCACCTTTAATTTTGGCTGAAATCATACCAGCGACCGTCTCTATATCCATATTATGATTAGCTTTGCCGTCACAATCAAAAACAAACCGAGCAAAGCATCGAGCACCGTTACCACACATTTCAGCCTCCCCGCCGTCAGCATTGTAATAACGCATTTTGTAATCTCCATCATTCTCAGCAGATTCAACACTCATAAAACCATCGGCGCCAATTCCTCTATTTCTATCACATAAAAAAGAAATAGTTTCTTGGCTGTAATTAGTTTTGTTTATTCTGTTATCAGTTATAACAAAATCGTTTCCAGCCCCATTCATTTTTGTAAATTCCATTGTAATATATATCTAAATATTTTTTGTAGCTTCAATTATAGGAGTTACGAATTTTCTGAGCTCATTTCCTAACTCTTCAGACTCGTTGTTTTTAGATATAAAATCTACTATTGCGCTGCCAACTACAACGCCATCAGCAAGTTTGGCAACGGTGCTGGCTTGCTCAGGTGTAGAAATTCCAAAGCCTACAACTAGAGGTAGGTCTGTTAAATCTTTTAAATTATTCACTTGTTGATCAAGGTTATCGTTAAGTTTCGTTTGTTTTCCGGTTACGCCTTCTCTAGAAACATAATAAATAAAACCATTAGCGTTATCTGATATTTCTTTAATTCTATTATTAGGTGTAGTAGGCGCGATAAGCCTAATTGGAACAAGTTCATGTTGTTCACAAAGCTCATTGTTAATTTTTTGCTCATCAGGAGGTAAATCTAATATTAAAATACCATCCGCACCATGCGAAGCCGCTTCTTTGTGAAATTCCTCGAATCCATAATTATAAATAGGATTTAAATAAGTAAAAATAACAATAGGGGTATTAGAATTTTGCCTAAAAGCTTTAATGAGATTAAGCGTTTTACCAACATCCATCCCTGCATTTAGAGCTCTGGCGGATGCCATTTGGTTTACTATTCCATCCGCTAAGGGGTCTGAAAAAGGAACGCCTATCTCTATAATATCAGCTCCTGCGTTGTCCAAGGCTATCATTGATTCTAAAGATTTGTGATAATCGGGATCACCTGCGCAGATATAAGCAACAAATGCCGATTTTTTTGCCGATTTTAGCTCTTTAAATTTATCGCTGATTCGATTGCTCATTAATTTTAGAAGGAAGTTGTTAGCAGATTTTAGCTACATGGTTGTTAAGTTAAATTAGGAGATTATTACTTGTAGCCACTATATCAACCAAATGAAGCCAGATAATAACTCATATAATCACTTTTTTAATCAATTTATTGTACCAATAACTTGGAAATATGTGTTGTAGGAATTAACTAATTATATTGCATATAAGTCATTTTTTTTACCAAATTTCAAAATTTTTTATTATAAGAGTTTTTTATATTTAGTTGTCTCAAATAACGCACTTCGAAAAAATGCTGTTTATATAGATGATAAAGATGATATAAGGAGAAACATCTAAAAATTTCTGATATTTTTTTTTAAAAAATATAATTTTATTTCATTAATTGGCTTCATTTTAAAAAATCAAAAATGCATGTAATTCGTATTTTTTAAGGCATTTTACTGCTTTTTAGCTGTTGACCTTTCCTAGATTCGGTTAAGTTATGATATATTTAAGAACTCTTAAAGGAGATCAAAAACAACGAACAATTAGATTAGATAAATAAAATGGCAGTAAAACCACCTAGCAAAACTCAAGTTTTAAACACNATTGCAGAACAAACTGGACTCAAGAAACAAGANGTAACAAGCGTCCTNGAATCACTAAGNAATCAAATTTCAGCATCATTGAATTCTGAGGCTGGTGCATTTACTATTCCAGGTCTCTGTAAGATTGTTAGACAAATAAAGCCTGCAACTGAAGAAAGGGAAATGAAAAGCCCTTTTACAGGTGAAATGATCACAGTTGCAGCAAAACCAGNGAGAAAAATTGTTAAGGTTCGACCACTTAAGAACCTTAAAGATATGGTTAGCTAATTTAACTAATCTTTTTATCAAAATTTGGAACCGTGTCTCCTTTAGGGGGCACGGTTTTTTTATTTATATTAATCTGAATTTAATAAGTAGTTGTTTAATTGGAGAGTATTGATGGATATCTTACTANAGAAATTAATANGATAGATTTGATTTGAAGATGGACTTACTAATACGCCTGAATCTTTTGATATTAATTTGTGCGCTTTCAACAATTAAAGTTGGTGCTCAATTAGTCATCAATGAGATTAACTATTCTGTAAAAAATGCAGATGGATTTGAAGATCCAGATAATGAATGGATTGAGTTTTACAACCCTGGGCCTCAAAATATTTCACTTAATGGTTGGAGCATTACTTCAGGTATAGATTTTAGCTTTCCTGATATAATTATAGANCCAGACACATACATTATTGTTGCTGCCAACCCCTTAAAGTTTTCATTGGTCTACCCTGATGTGCCGAACCCTTTAGGTCCCTGGATTGGCAAATTATCAAATAATGGAGAGACNATAAGATTAAGAGGGAATAATAATGTAGAAGTTGATCAAGTTGATTATGCCGATGAGGGTTTTTGGGCAGTTAGAAAGCCTGGGGATGAAGATCTTGGACATGAAGGNTGGACTTGGGATGCTAAGCATGATGGCAAAGGNNATACATTGGAGTTAATTAATTGGGCCGANAAAAATAATAATGGTCAAAACTGGGGATCTTCATTACTGGTTGCGGGAACGCCAGGGAAACAAAATTCAATCTTTAATCCTAGCTTTCAACCGTTGGTTAAAAGCGTCAGTCATTNTCCCCTTGTCCCAAAATCNACAGATCCTGTTTTAATTAATCTTAAAATTGATGGAGTAGCAAGATTTGACAACCTTGAACCAAATTTATTATGGAGAGTGGATGGGAAAGATGATGAATTTAATTCGTTGGTAATGGTATTAGGTGAAGACGATTCGTATTATGCAAATATACCCAAACAACCTGATAAATCTGTAATAGAGTTTTATTTTTCGATAGCTGGAAATAACGGTCAAATCAACGTATGGCCGCAAGCCATAGAAGATAGAGGAAATGCCTGTAATTACCTTTACATGGTTGATGATGATTACTCGAGTAATGGAGTCACACCTAGTTACTATGTTGTCATGAAAGAGGCTGAAAGAATTGAACTTGAAGAGATAGGTCGACGATCAAGTCAAGCTGACAGTAATGCTGAAATGAATTGTACCTTTNTTAGTTTTGATGGNAAAGGTGATAGAGTTAGATACTTGGCATCAATTCGCAATCGCGGAGCTAGCAGCCGAAGAGGTCCTCCAAATAATCAACTTATAAAATTCAGATCTGATGACCNTTGGAATGGACAGGAGTCAATTAAGTTCAATTGCCAATACATCCATTCACAGGTAGCGGGGAGTTGGCTATATCAATGGTTAGGAATTAAGGCAGCTGATAGTATTGCAGTAAAATTACGNATTAATGGTGAGGATCTTGCTGAGTCTAGTGGGCCAAGGATGTATGGACATTATGCTAGGACGGAGTCTNTTGATTCCAGATTTACTGCAGCTCANTGGCCTAAAGACCCGAACGGNAATCTTTATCAGGTAAGAGATGATGAAAGTAATGGAGATGAGGGAGATCTGAAATACGAAGGGGAGCAAGCAGATTCGTATAGGAANACCTATTTCAAAAAAACTAATCAAACGGAAGATGATTGGCTTGATATTATTAACTTAACAAAGACTTTGAATCTCAATGATGATACTGATTTTATAGGAAAACTATCNAAGGTTGTCGACATTGATCAATGGCTGCACTTCTTGGCTGTTGATTCACTGGTAGGCAATAGAGAAGGTGGNTTAACTACTGGTAAAGGTGATGATTATGCATTGTANAGAGGGATAAAGGACCAACGGTTTAAGCTTGTTCCTCACGATTTGGATACTGTTTTAGACCAGGGTACGAGGTCAGGTAATCCTGATCTGTCNATCTTTGCATACAGGGAGGTTGACGGACTAGAGGAGTTTTTATCTCACCCTGATATTATTCGCAGGTACTATAGAAAGTATATTGAAATTCTTGAAAACAGATTNAAGCCAGAGCTGATTAATCCAATTATTGATAGAGCGTTGAGGGGAGTTNTCTCATCAGATGTTCTTGATGAAATGAAAGAGTTTATCGTTGATAGGCGACGTGGAGTATTAGAACAAATTCAAACTAATTATTCTGTTAATGTAGATTTGCCAAAATCCAATGATGGTTTTTTTCGTACCAATAGCGGTGAGGCTAAGTTCTCTGGAAGTTTTCATGTTGGGAAAGTGAAATCGATAAGAGTTAATGGAACTAATGCTGATATTAATCCTCTNTCAGGAGAATGGGAGTTAGACTTAAATTCATTTCAGANTGGTGGAAATTTAATGCCGGGTACAAATAGGGTAAGAGTTTCTTTTTATGGGGAATCAGATGATGATTTGTTATACGAGGAGTTTTTAAAGGTATGGCATGATACTGGTAAAGTGACAGAGGTNTCAGGAGAGCTCAGAGGTGAAGANTTTGGAGGTAACCTCTTNNTAACAACAAGGNCNTCATATATTCCTAAGGTCCCTTTTCTTGTGCGTGTGGATTTAAGNGATGCGAATGGGCAATANTNAAGAGATGTTTGGGATGATACTGCAATTCTATCANNTAATACCCCGGGGGTNAAGGTAAGCCCTGACACCGTTCAGCTNAGGAATGGGCTGGGTAGTGTTTTGGTGAGTGTTGAAGGAGGAGGAGAAGCAGANGAGATTGATCTTATTAGTGAAGGTTCTGTATGGAGCTATCTTGATAATGGATCAGANCAAGGTGTTTTATGGAGAGGAGTNAATTTTGATGATTCAGATTGGGAAAAAGGTANAGCTGAANTGGGNTATGGTGATGATGATGAGGTCACCGAATTAAGTTTTGGACCTAATTCAAGAAATAAATATGCAACAACTTATTTTCGATCAGAATTTGATCTTGATGGAGTTGAGGACATATCTGCTGTTGAGATGAGATTAAAGTATGATGATGGAGCAATAATTTACATTAACGGCCAAGAATTTTTTAAAACATCTAACATGGAGTATGGAATGTCCTATGACGATTATACTCTCGATGGGGATGATACCCCGTCAGAAAATTTTCAGGACTTTGATCAACTAACACCAAATTTACTTGTTGAAGGAAGAAATGTAATTGCTGTTGAAATTAAGCAAGGAGATGAGCGAAGTTCGGATATTAGTTTTGACCTTGGATTAAGAGCCCTTAAATTTGGTCAATCAACTGATCCTGGTGACATCAGTTTGAATGTAAGAGTGGGGCAACAGCAAATAAATAAAACCATTACAAGCTTAGGTGCTTTTCCAAATTTGACTGAAGTATCAGGAGTCTTAGAAGATGAAGTAAATAATTGGTCTGGAGTAATACGAATAATTGATGACTTAACAGTTCCAAGAGGTGTAGAGCTTAATATCTCTCCAGGAACCATAATTTTAGTGGATGGTGATGCAGAGCCTCAAAGCTCTGGAGGTGCCGATTTAATAGTTTCTGGAAGTATAAATTGTATTGGGACTAGTGAAAACCCAATCACCATTACTTCGTCGTCTGAAGGAAATATATGGGGACAGATATTATTTGATGAATCAGAAAGTGCGCTAATCAAATATACCAATATACATAGAGCAGGACATTCACCCAAGGGTGGGCACACTGATCACGGTAGAGTTTTGAGGGTTCTAGGATCGAATGTACTGTTTGAAGATTGTACCATTTCTGACAATAGAGGTAAGATTGGACAGTCTAACGCCCAAAATGGAAAGAGTTGTGATTTAGTATTTAGAAGATGTCATTGGGCCAGATCGGTGATGGGGTTTGAAACATTTGATTCTGGCATGATTGTTGAGAATACCTACATAACAGACATGCTTGGTGTTTATAGAGAGGATGGTGTAACAGATGATAATGACGCCATATACCTGCACGAATCAGATGCGGGGCAGAGTCTGATTTTGAAAAATGTTACAGTGGCATACATGGATGATGACGGTATCGATACCCTGGATGCTGAGGTCACAGCCGAAGGAGTCATTTGTAGAAATTGTGGGGATAAGGGGATTAGTGTTTTTGGGGGTTCTTTTGAATTAAAAAAGGGTCTTTTGATAAATAATTCCATAGGAATTTCTGCAAAAGACAATGCTGATGTTATTCTTGAAAAAGTAACTATTTCTGGAAATAAATCAGTAGGTCTACAGGTTGAAAACAAAGATGGGAATGATGAGCCAAGTCAATTTTCAGTCGCTAATTCAATCCTATGGGGAAATGAAGAGGCTATCGTAACTGACTACACTGTAAATGATATTAGAGTTGAAAGTTCTATTGTTGAAGGAGAATGGCAGGGTGGTAACAATGAGGATCCACTTTTTAGGAATCCAGATACTGGAGACTTTAGGATTTCAAGTGAATCTCCAGCAATTGTTCAGGATCTTGTTGATGCAGAAAATAATGATATGGGGTTTTATAATTATACCCCAGTGGGAGGAGAAGTTGTTTGGGATTTAAACGGTTCACCTTATTATGTGTCCAATGACGTAAAGATCCCTGATGGCGTCATTTTAAAAATAAAGCCAGGAGTTTCTGTATACGTTGATGAAGGCGCAAAGATTGAGGTTGAGGGTGTAGCATTAATTCGTGGAGAAAAAGATAAAAGGATTTATTTCTCTCATTACCCAGGCTCGGAATTTGTAAATGATGATGCAGGTAATGGTAGTCTTCCAGATGCTCCGCCCAAGTGGAGAGGGCTTAAACTAATTAATACTTTAGAGTCTGATAATATCATTAAGTCTGCTGACTTTGAAAGTGCACAAGATGATGAGGGGGGCATTGGCGTCCTCAAATCTCAATGCGTTATTGATGATGTTTCTTTTCAGAGAACTCATATAAGAATGATTTATACTGAGGATGCTTCAGTTGTCATAAAAAATACGAGATTTCCGGATATGTTTACAGATGAAGAGGGGCCAGCAGAATTAGGTCTTGATAATATTAGTGAACACATTAAGGGAATTGGCGAGATACCAGAGGACGGAAGATATATTATTCGTGATAATTTCTTTGGAACTAATAAAGGGCATAATGATGTTATTGATGTGGATAGTGGATGGAGGCCTAATCCAATACTTCAAATTATTGGTAATTATTTTTCTGGATCAGGGGATGAGTTGTGTGATCTAGGAGGTGATGTGTTTCTTTCAGAAAATATATTTCTTAATGTGTTTAAAGATGATGAGACCTCAGACAGAGGTTACGCGAACGCCATTTCCACTGGTGATGTTGGACCTGATGCTACTTTCTCAATATCAAGAAATGTTTTTGCTGATATTGATCATGCAATTAGTTTAAAAATTCAAAGTGCGACTATTTTCGAAAATAATACTGTCTATAAGGTACATCCTGATTTCAATGATAGATTCGACAATCCTAGTGTAGCCTCGGTTGTTAATCTCTTCATACCCACGGACACTGATTCTCGCGCCACTCACGGTAAGGGGGCTTACCTTTCAGATAACATATTAGTCACTCCTAGAGTTTTCAGTGGTGCAGATGACGCTAAAGAGCCGCCATATCCGGTCACACCTTTGGAAATGCATAGAAATTTATTAGGACCAGAATTATCAGATCTTGAAATCGGAAGGAATCATGAAGGTCTTAATGTATTAAACCTAGGTGACGACAACTTTATTGATGATCCTTTGTTTGTTAATCCTGACGATAATGATTTTAATCTTCAATCCACCTCGCCCGCGAAAAAATCCGGAAAGTTTGGTCAAGATCTTGGAGCAATGATTCCATCTGGTATTTTTATTACAGGGGAACCGGATTCAGTTACTATCAATAATCATGCCAGTCTCAAAGTTGGTGGTCCCGGTTACTTCGCTTATAAATGGAGATTCAAAGATGGCCAATGGAGTGATGTTATTAAAATAGGAGATGGTTTTAATGCTGATGGAGAATCTGTCCGAGTTAGTGAAGTCGCTTTAAGTGATCTACCTCTTGGTGTTTATATTATTGAGGTAAAAGGACAGGATTTTGCAGGCAATTGGCAGGAGGTTCCAACCCAATCGAAAGAATGGAGTATTGTTAATTCATTACCATATGAAATTATTCTTAACGAGATACTTATCTTTAACGATGGTGTTTATGATTTAAATGGCGCCAGCCCTTCATATCTTGAAATTTATAACCCAAATACATATGCTATAAATTTGAATAACTTCTATATTGCGAATAACGATGACGCTGACTCGTCAATAGGTCTCGCAGAATTTTCTGAGATTCCAGGATTAAGCTACTTAATTATTGATATTAGTTCATTGGTTTCATTGGACTCGATAAATAATGGATCAGGATCAATGTATCTATTTTTTGGTGACGATATAAAGGATTCAATAACCTTTGGTGCACAGGCAAATAATTACTCAATTGGTAGGAATGCTAGAGATTTAACTTGGTCGCTTAATTATCCCACGCCAGGAGAGATCAACCAAGTTGCCCCTTTAGGCAATACGTCTGGTTTGAAAATTAATGAATGGTTAGCTAACACAAATGAAATAAATGAGAATGAATTTATCGAATTGGTCAATTTCACTAAATTTCCTGTTAATCTCTCTGGTGTACGCCTTTCTGATTCAACTGATATGAATGATAATTTTATGACTCTTCCTTCTTTGAGTTATATTGGACCTAATGGTTATTCTGCGATCAACCCTCAAGGGTTTAAGTTGTCGTCTGATTTTGACCAACTAATATTAAGAGATGATACTGATAAGATAATTGATGAGATTGTTTATGGACCTCAGTTTGAGGGAGTTAGTCAGGGGTTAAGCAAAGAAAGTGGTACATATCAAAAATTTTCTATTCCAACACCAGGGATTCAGCACCCAGTCGAAGGCACTGATGATGTTCTTAAGTACCAAATGATTTCTAAGATATATAATTCTCTTAGAATTACCGAAATTATGTATAATCCCATAGGGGGGCCTAATTATGAGTTTATAGAGCTACAAAACACTGGTGAGGAATCGATAGATCTCAATGGAATAAAGTTTACTAAAGGAATCGATTTTGAATTTGATGAAGTTACTTTGCTACCCAGTGAGACGGTTGTCCTTGTTTCTAATTCCAAATCCTTTGCCTCAAGGTATGGCGAAATGGAATATTTGATTTATGAATATAAAGGAAGATTAAATAATTCGGGTGAAGAATTGGTTCTACAGTTTCCAAATCCATTTCCATTTAACTTTATAAAGTTTTCATACAAGGATAACTGGTATGACAAAACTGATGGTCTAGGAAACTCTTTGGAACTTAATCAATCGCAGTCAGGTAGGGTTAAATACAATGAAAAAGGATCATGGAGTTTAGGTGATTATCTTGGGAGTCCAAATGGTATTACCATACATAAAAATTACGAAAGTTGGGCAGATGAAAAAATATTTGGAAATGCTTATGAGGATTTTGATAGTGATGGAGTAAGCAATGGTTTGGAGTTTTTGATTGGAGGTTCTTTAGATGTTTTTGATGAAATTACACCGCCTATATACGAACAAGAAGCGAAAAAGTTCATATGGGAAATTTCTACAAGTTTAGTTGTTGTCGATTACAAAATGATTATTGAATCATCAGATAATTTAAAAAATTGGGATGAGATTCAACCAGATGAAGTGGTTGTCGATCCTCTACAGAAAAAAAATAGGTTTTTTCTTCCTGACGATGTTGATAGGATATTTTTACGCTTGAGGCTAGAAAAGGAAACGCCTTAAAATCAAATTAGGCGATTATTAAAAGTAAGTCACCTGTATCAACATTATCACCAGATGCAATTTCAATTGATTCAATAGTTCCTGAATGTGGTGCAGAAACAGTCGTATACATTTTCATTGCTTCAAGAGTTAAAAGAGGATCGCCATCTGTAACCTTTGAGCCAATGCTAACGTTTAGCTCAGCAACTAAACCAGGCATAGGTGCTCCTATTTGGCTTGAGTCGGTTGGATCTGCAGTTTTACGTTTTACGGCAGTAGGTGTAAGTGTTTTGTCGCAAACAAGAGCGTGCCTTGCAGAACCGTTAAGTTCAAAAATCACATTTCTGTTGGCGTTCTCATCTGGTTCGCTAACGTGGACAAGCTCTACAAATAGAGTTTTACCAATTTCGATATCAATGCTTATCTCTTGACCAGTGTTTACACCATAGAAATAAGCAGGTGTAGGCAATACACTTAGATTACTAAATTCATTTTGGCTCTCAATAAAATCTAGAAATACTTGGGGATACATTAAATAACTCCATACTTCATCATCAGTTGGAGCTCGGTTTAATTTATTTTCTAGTTCATTTTTAATTTGATCAAGGTTTACTGGGGCAGCATGCTTTCCGGGTCTGTCAGTGATGATTTCTTTATCGCCGAGTATGACTTTTTGAACCTCTGATGGCCAGCCTCCTATCGGTTGACCTAAGCCTCCCCCTAACATGTCAACAACTGATTCCGGAAATGCTGTCCCTTTAGGGAGGTTGGGAACATCACATGGCTTAATGTCTTGAGTTACTAGAAACATGGTCATATCACCAACAACTTTGCTTGATGGTGTAACTTTAACTATGTCACCGAATAGATCATTCACTTCAGAATAACATTGAGCAATTTCAGGCCAACGTGAGCCAAGCCCCATTGCTTCGGCTTGTTCTTTAAGATTAGTGAACTGACCTCCAGGCATTTCATGGAGGTAAACTTCAGCTGTCCCATGTGGTGGAGAAGTATCAAATGGGAAATAAAACTTTCTTACACCTTCCCAGTAATCGGAAAGTTCGTCTACCTTTCGTAATTCTAAGCTACTTTCCCTATCCGTGTTTTCTAAAGCTGCTACAACAGAGTTTAAACAGGGTTGGCTTGTGGATCCTGACATTGAAGAAAGAGCAACATCAACAATGTCTACACCAGATTCAGATGCTTTTAAGATGGAAGAGGCATTTATACCACTTGTGTCATGAGTATGGAAATGAATAGGTAGACCTACCTCTTCTTTTAATGTTTTAACTAATTTCTCTGCAGCGTATGGGCGACACAAACCAGCCATGTCTTTGATGCACAATATATGCGCACCCATTGACTTTAACTCATTGGCAAGATTTACATAATATTTCAGAGAATATTTATCTCTAGATTCATCAAGAATGTCCCCGGTATAACAAATCGCAGCCTCGCAAATTGATTTTTCAGTTTCCCGAACAGCTTCCATCGCTGCTTTCATGTTAGGGGCATAATTGAGAGAGTCGAAAATTCTGAATATATCCATCCCTCTTTCTGCAGCATGATGAACGAATCCTTTTACCACATTGTCAGGATAATTCGAATATCCAACTGCGTTAGATCCACGGAAAAGCATTTGGAAAAGAATATTAGGTATCTTTTCTCTAAGTAATTTGAGTCTTTGCCATGGATCTTCCTTGAGAAACCTCATTGAAGAGTCAAATGTGGCCCCACCCCACATTTCAAGGGAAAAAAGCGATGGAGTGTTTTTAGCGATGGCGTCCGCTACAGCAAGCATATCATATGTCCTCACTCTAGTCGCTAGAAGTGATTGATGGGCATCTCTTAAAGTAGTGTCAGTTATGAGGAGTTGTTTCTCATTAAGGATCCATTCTGAAAATTTTTCAGGGCCTAATTCAAGCAACTTGTCCTTTGTACCTTTGGGGGGAGTTATTTTTGAATCGTATTGGGGGAAGCGAGGGGGATTAAATTCAAAATTAGGTTTTTTACCTTTAGCGTTCTGATTGCCGTTAACTATAACATCGCCAAGAAAATTTAATAACTTAGTAGCTCGATCTTTTCTTGGGTTAAAATCAAATAAACTTGGAGTTGTATCGATTAACCTAGTAGTAGCATTTCCTTGACTGAAGTCGTCATTTTCGATGACGTTAATTAGAAAAGGTATATTAGTTTTGACACCTCTGATTCTGAATTCGCGCAGAGCTCTTCGAACCCTTTTCAGCGCTATATCAAAATTGGGCGCATGAGTTGTTAGCTTAACAAGCATCGAATCATAGAATGGCGTAACAGTTGCTCCTGTAGTACCCAAACCCCCATCCAATCGAATTCCGTGGCCAGAAGCAGATCGATAAGTTAAAATTCTTCCTGTGTCAGGTGTGAAATTATTTTCTGGGTCTTCAGTGGTTATTCTGCACTGGACAGCGACTCCATTCCTTTCAATGTCATCTTGTAAAGGTAACCCTACCTCAGAAGAGTGCATGTCGTATCCTTGGGCTATAAGGATTTGAGTTCTTACGATATCAATATTAGTAATTTCTTCAGTTACTGTATGCTCAACTTGAATCCTTGGATTCATTTCAATAAAAAACCATTCATTGGTTTCAGAGTCGACCAGAAATTCGACTGTACCTGCGTTATCGTAACCAATGGATTTTGCGATATTTACTGCAGCATCACATAAGGATTTCCTAGTCTCGTCAGGCAAATTAATAGAAGGTGCAATTTCAATAACTTTTTGATGACGTCTTTGCACTGAACAATCTCTCTCATGTAGATGGACGACATTACCATGCTGATCACCAATAATTTGAACCTCTATATGTTTTGCCTTTTTAATAAACTTTTCAAGAAAGACCGCATCATTACCAAATGCATTAAGAGCTTCAGTTTGCGCTTCTTCCAGTGATTGTGTGAGCGTATCCTCATTTTCAACAACTCGCATTCCTCTGCCGCCGCCGCCGAATGCTGCTTTTATAATCAATGGAAATCCAACCTTCTTTGCTATTGCTTTTGCTTCCTCAGGATTATTAATTGGATCAGAATTTCCAGCGAGTATGGGGACATTAAGTTCTTCAGCTTTCTTTCTAGCAGCTATTTTATCTCCCATGCTAGCTAGAACTTCTGGCCGTGGACCTACAAAGATAATTCCATTGCTTTTACAAGCTTCAGCAAACTCAGCGTTTTCTGAAAGGAAACCGTATCCGGGGTGAATAGCGTCAACCCCTCTCTCTTTTGCTATTGCAAGAATTCCATCTATGTCAAGATAAGCTCCAACGGGGCCCTTATCTTTACGAAGTCTATATGCTTCATCAGCTTTAAATCTATGAGTGCAAAAACGATCTTCCTCTGCATAAATTGCTACTGTCCTAAGTCCTAGTTCAGTAGCTCCACGGAAGATTCTCGTGGCAATCTCGCTACGGTTAGCAGCTAAAAGCTTTTTGACATTACTTATATTGCTATCTGAAGGGTTAGGCATATTAATTAGTTTTAAGTCTATAGAATGTTTTAAAGAATCTTGCTCAAATATGGCAATTTTTCAAATTAGGAAAAGCTATACTTTTGGAAAATTCCAAAAATATATAATCGCTCTTAAAAAGTATTTTATATTTCAGATCAGCGAATCGATAGAAGTATAGAATTATACCTCTTCTGGGATTTGAAACCCTTTTCGATAATCTCCTTTCACAAGTTCATTAGCGTCATTAGACATTTCTCCAGTAAATCTTTCTTTATCTGGATCAAAGGTAAGTAAAGGTCCAAGTGTTGCTTTAGACTTATTAATATCAATACCGTTATTATCGAGATGTTCCGAAAATCTATCAAAGACCTCGAGTTTCATTTTATTTCCATTAATAGATTCCTTGCAATCATCGGATGACGACTCATTACCTATGAAGTGGGAGATGTTAGCCATGTGTCCTAATGCAGCTGAGATATGACCAGTATGTGCAGACAGTTCATGTTCACTCTTGCTTTCTTTAATAGAAGCAATCCAATTCTCAAAATGTCCACGACCATTAGTGATTCCGAATTTTTTAACACTTTTTCCATCATTGTCGTAAGCTTTTGAT
>PAHQ01000097.1 GCA_002705125.1 Verrucomicrobiales bacterium
CATGTTCATATTCCAAAGCATCTTAAGGGTTGTAAGAATAATACTGAATGTGACGCATTACTGATTAATTCTAAAAGCAGAACAGATACATATCCTGCGGTAACAGTTAGAGGTAACCAACATTCGACTCAGCACGAGGCTAGCGTAAGCCAGGTAAGTGAGGAGCAAATTTTTTATATGAAGCAAAGAGGCCTGAGCGAAGCGGAGGCGATGAGTTTGAGCGTTAATGGGTTTGTGAATGATCTAGTTCGAGAATTTCCGATGGAATATTCAGTTGAACTTAAAAGGTTAATTGATCTCGAGATGGAAGGGTCAGTCGGGTGATTGAATTTTCATACTAATTCAATTTTTTATAGAACAAAGACTGTGTCATTATCATTATCAGATTTGCCAAACCCTGTGAATGAAAATTCACCAAAATGGTATATAGATTCAAGACAATTAGCTTGGCAAAAATTTCTAGAATCCCCATGGCCGAGTCGCAAAGATGAAGATTGGAGATTTGCGAATCTTAAAAAGCTTTCATATGAAAATGTCCGTGATTCTGAAGAAAAAGGTAATTTTGATTACAACAAGTATGTCTCAAATTCCATTTCCTTAAATAATGGTACCGACAGGTTGGTTTTTAATAATGACAAACTTTTATTTCAGTCAAATGTAAATGATGAATTGTTGAACAAAGGTTTAATCTTTAAGCCTCTTTCGCAAGCATTGGTTGAGGATGCTGATTTACTAAAAACTTACTTTATGAAAGAGGACCCTAAACTTGGGTCGGAAAAATTATTCAATTTACATAAAGCTCGGCAGAAAGAGGGTTATTTTATTTATGTTCCTGAAGGTCTAGTTCTTGAAAATCCCCTAGAAGTTTTCCATTGGGTTTCTGGGGAAGATGCTGTGATTTTTCCTTACACTCTAATTGTTACTGGTGCAGGTTCGAGTATTACAGTTGCCGAGTACTCAGCATCCTCGGATGATGAATTTGGATTAACTTGTGGTGTGACTGATCTTATTGCTGAAAAAAATTCTCAATTAACTTATGTCAGAACTCAAAATCTGAGTGAAAAAGCTCACTCTTTTCACATCTCTAATGTCTCAGCTCACTCAAATTCTGATATTAAAAATTTCTCTCTCAACCTAGGTTGTGATTGGTTGCGGCAAGAATCTATTAGTAGACTATTAGGTGATGAGGCTCATAGCGAAATGATCTCGGTGAATGTTCCAGAAAATAATCAGGAATTTGACATGCGTACTATGCAGCTTCACGAGCATGCTAACACTACAAGTAATTTGCTTTATAAGAATGCTCTTTACGATAAATCCAAAACCACATTTGCTGGAATGATTAAGGTTGAGGAAGGAGCTCATTTCACTGATGCTTACCAGACTTGCCGTAATTTATTGATGAGTGATGAATGCGAAGCTAACTCGTTGCCTGGTTTGGAAATCAAAGCAGATCAGGTTAAATGCAGTCATGGTTCTACATCCAATCCGGTTGCTGAAGAGGAACTGTTTTATTTAATGTCTAGAGGAATTGAAGAGGCGGTTTCTAGGCAGTTGGTTACTTTTGGATTTGTTAAGGATGCAGTTGATCGTCTAAATAATCCTCAGCTAGAGGAAGTTGTCTTGGGTAAGCTTGAGAGACGATTTAAAAAAATAGGACTCAGATGAATTGAATTTATTAAAATAAGTAAAAAATTTCTGGAAATCCCCAAATTATTATGTATTTCTTAAATTTTAAGGTATCTGTGGCATATGACTTGCTTGAATGTTAATCAATTACCTCGAAATAAGGTTAAACCACTGAAAATGAATAGATTTAGATCAAATTCGAGAAGAATTATTGCGGTTTTGGCTTTTGCTTTACTATCTTTAAATTTCGTCTCTTGCAAATCGACCAAGCAAGCTTCGATGAGTCAAAAAGGAAACATTGGCTTTTTTAGGCAGTTATTAATCTTACCATTTGGTATATTTGGGTTTAAAGATAGAGATTTGGCAAGTGCTCGCCCCACTGAGTATTTAACTGGTTTTTTATGGTCAGTTAAGGAAGAGGATTTAGACCCAGCATTTATAAAAAATGGTATCGATAACACTCTAATTGCAGAGTCTGTTCTAGGTGCTCCAGGTTTGGTGTATTCCCCTCACGTAGAAGGCAAATTGGTTGATGTAAATAAATTCACTCCAGGCGATGAAGTAGTTTGCCCCCATTCTGGACTTCCATTTTTAGTCCCAAACAACGCAGATTTCACTTTTAATAAAGAGGATGAAATTCCTGCAGTGGCTGTAGATAATGCGGAAATTCCAAATAATTTGGAATCAAACAAGGATGAATTGAAAATTGAGCTTGCTGAAAAGGAAGTACTAGAGGGGCAGGTCGCTAAAAGCGTTGCCGGCAAAGATAACTTAGTTTTTAGCCCCTTCACTAAAGGCAGTTATATAGTTGATATTACTGGATTAAAGCCTGGTGATAAGGCGCGTTGTCCATATACGGGTAAAATTTTCATAATTCCCCAAATAAATTTAGATTCTACCCCAGAAAAATCTGAACCACGAAACATTGTTGAGGAGGCTATTGCATCTATATCAGAAAACGTGGATTTCAAAGTATTCGAAACAAAAATTGATAAAAAAATGCAAGGAATTGGGAAGAGTGATAAATCTACGGTTCCATTTGCAAGGTGGTCAAAAAGAGTGGGTTATGTTATAAGTCCNTTTGGNGGTCAGCTAATAGATGTTCAGGGTAANGCATCAGGTTCAGTTTTAAGGTGTCCTTTTTCTGGAGAATTATTCAAGTTGCCTCCAGTAGAGGATTAATGNNTAANNTTCATTNTGTTTATNNNCTTTNNTNTTTANNAGGNTAATTATCAGTTNCTAGNGTGAATTTTACTANAAATTNTNANNCTATATTTATGAATTGCTNAGTAATTAGAGGATAATGGNGTAGTGCTTTTTTAAAAAGATTACGCAAAGATTATTAATTAATGCAAAAATCGAAGCTTTGATGCTTTTATTGATGCGATTTTTCAGAAATTGTGGCACATTTACCCCCCCTCTGAATTGAATAATTAATACTACAATGCTCTAGGAGTGTTGTGGTGTTTTCGATTGTTTGTTTGGTTGTGGATTAGAAACAAATGAATAAAATTTTTTTAAATACTGCTAAGAAGCTTCAAGTTGCAGATGAGGGTGATCTTCAAAAAGCGATTGAAGAAGCGATGTCTGGTCAGCGCCCCGTAATTGAAGAGTTACTCAATCGAGAGCTGGTTCCAGAAGAGGATTTTCTCAAGGGTCTTGCAGAAGAGCTTCATTTAGGCTGGGAAGATTCTATTGATCCAATAAATAAACGAAAGCTTAAGGAAGTTTGTTCAGCAAAAATTGCACTCAAACACAGGTTGCTGCCTCTTTCTTTTGGAGATGGATCAGAGTTAATAGAAGAAGATGACCCAAACGATGCTAGCAATGATCTTCCTGAACAACCAATTGAGGAAGAAAAATCAGAAAAGAAAGAATTGAGCGACGGGCAAATGCGTTTGCGAATTGCGACATATGACCCTTTTAATTATTTGGCTCGGCAAGCTGCTAGCCAGGCAATTGATTTTCCGATCGAATGGTCGATGTCTTCTCGTACAAAAATTCTCCAGGGTATTCAGGAACTTTATGGTGTAGGAGCTGACACTTTTGAGCAGATCCTTGCTGGTCGAGAACTTGATATGGATTCCTTGGAAGTAGACCAGGATGAAGCTAATGTTTTGGATGAAGATGAAGATGAAGAGGCTTCAGTCGTAAAGTTCGTTAATCAGATTCTTCGCGAGGCGCTAGACCAGAGGGCCACTGATATACATGTTGAACCATTGCATTCTGATCTACGCATAAGATACAGAATTGATGGGATGCTTCATGATGTGGCGGTTCCCGAAAACATTAATGCGCTTCAAAGCTCTGTAATAGCTCGCTTAAAAATCATGTCTAAGTTGGATATTGCCGAAAGACGATTGCCTCAGGACGGTAGAATAAACCTTTCACTCGAAGATCAACAGATTGACGTTCGAGTTGCTACTATACCTACAGTGGAGGGCGAAAGTGTAAGTTTGAGACTTTTAAACCAGGAGAAGTTTAATCTTAATAGGCTAGGAATGATTGATCATACTAGATCGAGAATTGACCAGCTTCTTTCCATGTCTAATGGAATTATTCTCATTACAGGTCCTACTGGTTCTGGTAAATCTACTACTCTTTACACATTTCTCTCTGAGTTGAATAAATCAGAGACCCGAATAGTTACTATTGAGGATCCCGTAGAGAATAAACTAGATGGAGTGATGCAAATTGCCGTTAAGCCAGAGATTGATCTGACTTTTGCTCGTGGGCTTCGTAGTATTCTTAGAGGAGATCCAAATATCGTAATGATTGGTGAGATGCGAGATTTGGAAACTGCTGAGATTGCAGTAAGAGCTTCATTGACGGGTCACCTTGTCTTTAGCACCTTACATACAAATGATGCTATTGGTGGCATTTCAAGACTTACAGATATGGGGGTTGAGCCTTTTCTTGTTTCTGCTTCTGTTCGTGCCTTTTTGGCTCAAAGGCTGGTGAGAAGATTGTGTCCCTCATGCAAGGTAACACAGGATTATACTGCCGAGCATCTTGAGAGTGTTGGTTTCCCCGAGGGTTATGATGGTGATTTTTATGTGGCTGCTGAAGATGGTTGTGATCGTTGCCGAAACAGTGGTTACCTCGGCAGATTAGCAATCTATGAAGTTTGTTTGGTAACTCCTGGAATTGAAGATTTGATTGTTAGAGGAGCCTCATCAGCAGAAATTAAAACTAAGGCGCTTGAGGAAGGTTTTGTTCCTATGCGTGATTATGGATGGCATAAGGTCATGAGTGGCGATACCACTCTAGAAGAGGTCCTAGCGGCTACTACTGTTGAGTTGAGAGTAGACGTTTAATCCTGAATAGAATTTAAAATACCAACTAACTAAAATAATATTTGCCTACTTTTGCTTACACTGCCCTTAAAGGGGATGGGAAACGAGTCACAGGAGAACTAGACGCCGGGGACAGGGGTGCAGCTATGGATCTTTTAGATCGTGGAGGTTTGCAACCTATGAAGCTGGACTTGAAGAATGATTCCGGAAAAAATAAGTCTACTGAATCCAAGGCCAAGGTAAAAAGTGATGAGCCCATAGCTACTGGTCCAATAAAACTTAAGAAACAGGAGATTGTTTTATTCACCGAAGAGCTCTCAGAGCTCCTTGGAGCTGGCTTACAACTTGAGCCAGCATTAAGAGTAATGGAAAACCGGGAAGAGCTGGGCAAGTTAAAAAGTCTAACTACAAGAATAAGAATTGAAGTACGTGATGGGATGTCTTTTTCTGATGCGCTAAAGAAGACTTCGCCTAGTTTTGGAGACTTGTATTGTAGTCTTGCTAGGGCAGGTGAAGTTAGTGGAGCCCTTTCCACCATTTTAAAAAGGCAAGCGTCTTATCTGACTGCAATTCAAGACCTTCAAGGAAAGGTTAAAATGGCTTTGATTTACCCTTCATTTCTCATTGCTTCTGGTATAGCCGTCGTAGTTTTGTTTATTACATTTCTGATACCTCAATTAATGGGATTGTTAGACAATACGAACTCGGAAATGCCGCCCATTGGTCAGTTTATGATTAATGTTAGTAATTTTATTACCTCTTGGTGGTGGGTAATTTTGGCATTCATTATCGTTATTGTGATTTCCTTCACTTCATATATTAACAACCCCAAGAATCACGAATGGTGGGATGAAACGAAGTTAAAAATCCCGCTCTTCGGAAAGGTTCTAAAAACGAGGTTCTTTGTGCAGTTCCTTGAAACACTCGCAAACTTGGTAGGTAATGGGTTACCGCTTCTTAGAGCTCTTGAACTAGGTAGAGAGGCAACGCCAAATCTTTTNCTTAAAAAAATAATAGCCAAGATTATTGATTACGTGGGAGATGGAGCATCTCTCTCTCGAACCATGAAGCGTGTGGGATTTTTTCCACCTCTCCTCCTTGATATGGTTGCCGTTGGTGAGCAAACGGGTCAAATCGGAGAAAGTCTTGAGAGAGCCGCTGCAAGGTATGATAAAGAGTTAGAAAAAGATATTGCGAAGATAAGCGCTTTAATTCAGCCAGTCATTGTTGTCACCATGGCTTTGCTCGTTGGAGTAATGGCATACATGATGATTTCAGTTATCTTTGAAACAATTTCAGGTCTGAATGCTTAGTCCAAATATGATCATATCAATAATAAATCTCATAAATTAAATAAAAATGAAAACTAACATTAATTCAAAAAGTAGAAAATCTGTAGTTGGGTTTACCTTGATTGAAATCATGCTTGTACTTGCGATTATCGCATTACTTGCTGGAACAGCTATATTCAAACTCGGTGGAGTTTTAAGCACTGGTGAAAAATCCAGAGTCAAAGCAGATCTTAATGCTCTGCAAATTTCATTATTAAATTATAAAATAGCCGCGGGTAATTATCCTACAACTGAACAAGGTTTGCAGGCTTTACTTACAAAACCTGCAGAGGTGCGTGGTTGGGAAGGCCCCTATTTTGACGAGGCAATTACTGACCCTTGGGCTAATGAATATGGGTACAGGTTTCCTTCTCAAAAAGGTCAAAAAAAGCCAGATATTTTTTCTAAAGGACCTGACGGGCAAGAAAACACTGAAGACGACATAGGAAATTGGCCNTCTGAATAAAAATTTTCAGGTAAAAGGACATATCTACTAACCAGCAAGAATGAAAAATTTAGCAAATTCAAGAGAAAGGGCATTTACCCTGATCGAGATTATGCTGGTTTTTTGCCTCTTAATTCTAATCATTGGTATCGGGGCTCTTTCCATGGGGGCTCAGAGTTCAAAGAAGAAAGTCGTTGAACCTGCGATAGAATTAAAGAGTCTTGCTCGCCGAGGAATGACGATGGCGATCACTAATCGTAGACCTTATGTTTTAGCAATTGGTGAAAATTCTGCGGCTCTTCAAAATTTTAGCGTTAGATCTAATTCTTTCGGTTCTTTTTCTGATGACTTTTCTGATGATTCACAAGNTATTCAAGAATTTGAATTACCTGAAGGTATGCGCTTTTTGGTTAGAGGTTGGGAAGATAAGTTTTTCCGAGTTCCCGAAGAAGTTCGCGATGATGGTGAAGAAACCTATTTCTGGGTCTTCGAGTCTAGTGGAATATGTGAGCCGATTGGGGTGAAACTAATTAGCGAAGTCGAAGGGCTTGAAGGTATGGTGACAATGAATTTTAATCCTCTCACCGCGCAAACTCAAGAGCCTTTGAGTAAAACAACTGTTTTGGGAGCTGATAACATTGACGAGTTAGAATGAAGTCAACTTTACAAAAAAAATTAGCCTTTCGTGCTTTTGTTTTGCTAGAGGTAATCCTAGCTCTAGCCATTTTTTCTACGATCTCTGTTGGTATTGCTGGTGCATTAAAGCAGATTGGAGAATCTGCATTCAGGTCTGGTGAAGAGCTCAGAGTTCAGCGCAAGCTTGAGAGTTGGCTGACACGTTATAGTAAGGCAGATTTTAATGACCAAGAATTTAGAGATTCACTACCAATTGAGGAGGTTGCTGGAGAAATTTTTGGAGAGGTTCCAGAGCCAGATGAGATGGGTGTTAATTATTATGCCATCGTTGAGGAGCTTGAGGAAATGTATACTGTTAGAGATACAGAGGACCAGCAAGCAGAGATTAAACTCACTAATATGTATAGGGTTCGAATCGAAGCGATCTGGGGAGACCGCGATCAGCCGAGAGAAAGAATAGCAGAAACTATTAGATATGCGTCACTATATCAAAACCGCTAGAAGTTTAAGAAAGGTTAATAGAGGATTTACTCTTCTTGAGTTGATTGTGGCTATTGGTTTGATTGGTGTTGTGCTAACTGGAGTATACAAGGTGGCCTCAAAGTCAATAGAGCTTAGCGATAACGTTTTGATTCGTCAGCATGAGAATATGCATATGCATAGTTTTATGGGATTACTAAAGAGAAACATTGAGGACATTCCAGGAAATGCGCAAATCAATATGGAACCAGCTCAAGGGCAGTCTGGTATTGCTAGATCTGAAATTGCACTTGTCGATTACCCTCTTGCTTTTTCTTGGGCTGGCGTCTCTGCAGGATCTAAAATTGTTTTTATAGTAACTGGCCCTGACAAGAGTCTTCAAGGTGCTTCTCAAATAGAGATTCGATATTTGAATCAGGAGGAGGCTGAAGTTTATGAAGAGCGGCAATCATTATCTGATGATCTTGGTATGGGTATTGTTCTAATGAATGGTCTTAAAAATGTTACTTGGAACTTTTATGACCAAAGAAATAAGGAGTGGGTAGATAATTGGAGTGTTGAAGAATATCCAAACCAGAGACCATCAATGGTTTACATGGAAATCAGCTTTTTAGATGATTCTGAGCCAATTCAAAGCTACTATTGGATTCCCACTGTGGAGGACCCTGCTTCCATTGCTCGAGCCACCCAGTCGGGTAATTCCACAGGCAATAGAGCCTCATCTGGAAGAGGATCAAATGATAGGAGAGGAGTTGTACGTCCAGATGGATCGCGATCCCGAGGAGATCAGGGGCGAAATGAATCACGTGGAAAACCCTCAGGAGGTAGAGGTCCATCCAGACCACCAACATCAGCTAACGGACGTTCACCTGCGAGTTCATCTGGATTACCTGGTGGTTCAGGACAAAAAAGAAAATGAAGCACAAACATACCATATCCAGTAAACGGTTCGATGAGGCGGCTTCCGTTCTAATTGCTGTTTTTTGGTTAATGGTAGCGATGGGTATAACCATCTTTGGTGCTATGGTTGTTCTAAAAGCTGATTTGGAGGTCGTGGGTACTGAAAAGGCTTCTTTTCGAGCGTTACAGCTTGCGGAAATGGGCATTGCCGTTGCGGCACATAATGGTATTGAGAAGTACGACAATATTCTTACCCAACCCCCAGGCAGAGAAAAGGATCCAGCAATTTCTGATTTTTTTGAATTTGAATTAGATGAGGGTTTTGAAGTTGAAATTAGAAAGGAAGCTAGTCTTATCAATCCTAATTACTATTTACTAAGACCTACCCCTGAGAATCTAAAAGCTATGGCTGACGTTTTTCAGTCTTGGGGAATGGAGCTGTCAGAAGCTCAGGAAGTTGTCCATTGTTTATTGGACTGGGTAGATGCCGATGAAATTACAACTGCTGCACCAGAGGGAGCAGAGTTGGAATGGTATGAAAAAGAGGGATTAGGGGGTGGAAATTATCCTTTTAATAGGGCTTTTTATGATGTTGATGAAATGCAATTTGTTAAAGGCATGGATCTTGTAGCCGGCTACAAGCCTAATTGGCGTGATTATTTCACTGTTAAAAGCCAAGGCCCAGTAGATGTTAATGATGCACCAGCCAATGTAATAGCCGTTGCCGCGGGACTCTTAGAAATGGAAGACATTGGAGGCACTGATTATTCTGAGAAGGTCCTTGAGATTCAGGAGTTTCTGGAAGGTCCGAGCGGACGAAATGGTGAGGACGGAGTCAAGGACACTGAAGATGATGTCAGTATCGATGCAGGGCTGCTTGTTCAGGAATTAATTCGTCTTGATCCTCCATCTCCCGAGCAATTATCATCAAGGTTTACTTCTAATGGAAATACTTTAAGAATCATTAGTACTGGAATAAAAGGAGATTATCGTCGACAAATAGCTGTTGTTTTGCGTAATCGTGGCACTAGGCCTACAATTATCTCCCGTGAAGAAATTTTCGTAAAATGAACAAAATTAGAGGATAAAACTTAGTCAATGGCAAAAAAGAACATAGAAAATTCGATTTGTTTTCCAGGTGAAGATGCTTGGGAGCTTTGGGTTTCAAAAGAAAATCGATTTGGAAGTTCTGATTATGAGTTAACTGAAACTAAGGAAGTTGACGATTCAGGATCTTGCGAGCCCTTTAAAGTGGCTACTCATTATGCATTTCCTTTGAATTCTGTTTTTGCTGTTCCAGTATGGGTTAGTACTGATAATGAGGATGACATTGAAAGCCTTGTAGAGTTACATCTTGAAAGAACAGGCCTTAAGCCAATTGATGGAGACGGTAAGCTTCTTGATTACAGCATAGTCTCCGTGATTGAGGTTGAGCCCACTGAAGGGAGTGAAGAGCCGAACGCAAAAAAAAATCTAGTCCTTGCTACGGTCCTTAATCCTGAATATAGCCACCCTCTGCCAAAAGGAGGATCTAAAGAGTTTGATATTAGTGGCCGGTTTCTAAAATTGCCAGGAGACCATATTATTGTCTGGAAGGAATTAGGGCGGTTAGTAATGGCTGTTACTCATGAAGGTAGGGTTGAATATTTTGAGGGTTTAACCAGTAAAGAATTTAATTCATCTGCGGTGAATGAAATTCTTTGTATTATACTTGGTCTTGATGGAGCTGGACCACTTAGTGGCGAATTTAATAAGGGTATAGCTGATGAACTCTCTGGTGCATACGTTTGGCTTGAAGATGTTAGTGATGGTGTTGTAAGTGAATTTAAAGAAGTTTTAGGATTGGATGTTTCCGTTGGCTCTAGGCCTGACCCTACGCTTCCGGTTGAGACTTCAAAGTTAGTACCAGTTCAAGTTGCTCAACTTAGACAAAAACAAAAAAAGTTAGAGAAATTAAAGTATGTGGTTCTCTCTTGCGCGGCGGTTTATATTCTTGTCGTAACTTTTTTATCGTTGAGTTACTTTTCGATTAAATCTGAGGCCGACAATACAAAGGCTCAAGTAGAAGCATTAAAAGCTAGTGTTGATTGGATACCTGATTTTGAAGATAAATGGAATGCATTAAAACCCACGCTTGATTCTAATGTCTTCCCTGCTCAGCTTTTACACCTCGCAACTAATGCAATGCCACCTGAGGATCTTAGGTTTACTGGGTTTAGAGTTAATAATGGGGTCATGACTATCGAAGGCCAGAGCAAGGATACTAATGCAGCTTATGCTTTTTATAAGACTCTTAGTGAGGCTCGGGGACTCAAAGAAAACTATAAATGGGCATGGATTAAAAGACCTCAAGTTGACCCTAGGAAAAAAGATCGAACCGCAACCTTTCAGATTCAGTCTGAATCAAAATATATAAATTAAACCGTAAGTAAAATTCTGATGGCACTACAGCAAAGCGAAAAAAGATTGATGGCAATTCTGGGAATTGCGCTATTTGCTGTAGTCAATTTTGTTGGCTATTCGACTCTTGAGGGTAAAAAGAATGATTTGAATGAAGAAAAAGCAGAGTTAAATGAACAATTAACCTGGTTTACAGGACTAGAAAAGACGAAGCCAAAATGGGAAGACCGTCGAACTTTTCTGATCGATCAATGTCCGCAACCAGCATTTGTTAGTGAAGAAGCTGCTGCTGTTGAAATTGAAGCTCATTTAAAAGCTTGTGCACTGGTGGCCGGAGTTTCAGAGACTAGCCTTGTCATCAAGCCAACAGAAATGATAGCAACTGCCAATTACAATCAGGTTGCTCTAAATGTAAACGCTTCAGGTTCTGCAATGTCTATCATGAAGTTAGTGTCACTCATTCAGGCAGCTAATCATTCAAATGAGAACAATGGTACTATTAAGCATGGTTATTATGCTATTCCTAATATTCAATTCGAGGCCGACAGGAAGGATCCGACTATGCTTAAATGTGCACTTATTCTTGCACGATGGTATTCCACAGAAGTGAATTCTAGTACCACGGTTAGTGTTCCATCATCTACAAAGAGTGGAATCTTAGAGAGCAACTTAAATAACGCTAAACTTACAGCTGCAAAATGATTGGTAATTTATTCAATAAAAAAACAAAGTATTTGGTGTATGGGATTATTTGTCTTTTTCCTATTGTTCTGAATTCTCAAGGGATAGAAGAAGCATTATTGAAGAGCAAAAAGGCCCCCACTAATAAAGAAGCTCAGCCAGAAGCTCAGCCAGAAGCTCAGCCAGAAGCTCAGCCAGAAGCTCAGCCAGAAGCTCAGCCAGAAGCTCAGCCAGAAGCT
>PAHQ01000098.1 GCA_002705125.1 Verrucomicrobiales bacterium
TTTGGCTCAGGCTTTGGCTCAGGCTTTGGCTCAGGCTTTGGCTCAGGCTTTGGCTCAGGCTTTGGCTCAGGTTTTGGCTCAGGTTTTGGCTCAGGTTTTGGCTCAGGTTTATTTGTTTTTTGGGATTTACCTTCCGATTTTAAAATATCCGGAACGATAAACCCCTCACCTACTTTGGGGGGCTTTCGACTTTCTTAACTACAGGTTGTTGAGCATTGAGAGTTACCTTCCAAACTCCTTTAATTTTTACTAACGAAACTAAATCTAAGGCAGAAATCTGTTTGTCCCCATTAGAGTGTCTAGTTCTTACTAAAATATGGCAATATTCTTTCTTATCGACATTATCCTCAGCAAGACTCAATAATTTCACCTCGAGACTTGCTAGTATTTTATCGAGTATTGTCTGATCAACTTTAAACCTCTGCTGCACTCCTTTATGATAGCGGACATAGAAATCAACTGGTTTTAGGCTTTCAACTTCTCTTAAATTTGAGCAGTCGACTTTTCGTACCCTTGCGATTTCTTCATCGAAAGTGCTAGAAGCTTTGATTTTCATTATGTAACGAGCTTTGAGATTCTCTAAAGATAGAGGTTCAATTAGTTCTGCTGCACCATCCCAGTCTTGTCCCATTGCGTTCTTGAGGTATTGAAAAGTGACTTTTGTTGCCGGGTGAGCATTAATAGTCTCATTTTTATCAGCATAAATACAAGTTACTGATAATAAGAAAGTTATAATGAGAATGATTGATTTCATATGACGACTAATAATATGACCTTACTTCAGGATATACTGATGATGTGCAAATGTCTAGAATGTCCATCATAGCAAATTCGACAATTATCTTCCACTGTGCTTCATTCGAATGATAGAATTTTAATGAGGATCAAAATATAAGTGGGAATAGGCGATAGAGATTACATGCGATCTGACGATCTCGGTGGGATTGGGTTTAATAAAAATAAAAAAAAACCATTTAATTCTTTTGGTAAAATCAATCCAGTCAAAGGCATTTGTTTTATTTGTATCGTTACTTTTTTAATCCAGTTTCTTTTTGGAATTGGTTGGGTCCAAGGTTCAATAAATTATCCAGGTGGATATCCTTTCGGAGCAACGGCAAAAAGTCTGCTTTTTGAAGATGGTCAAGTTTGGACGCTTGTCACATATATTTTTGTGCACGGTGATATATTTCATATTGCGTTCAATTTAATTTTTATCGCGAGCTTGGGGAAGATTGTGATGAGTTTGATAGGAGCTCGAAATTTTCTTAGTCTTTTTTTTATTTCAGGAATTATAGGTGCTCTTATACATATTTTTACAGCGACAAAAGATTTGCCATTGGTAGGTGCCTCTGCTGGGGCATTCGGACTTTTAGCGGCAGTTGGATTATTGATTCCTAATCAGATGTTTCATGTTCTTCTGTTTATGATAATTCCAATACGTTGTAGACCGAAGCACTTGGCTCTTGGAATAATTGCCGTTGAGATTTTATTTTTCATTATTGATAGGATTGCTGTTGATCAACAAATTCCTCTTGTTTCCGGAGTCGCTCATGGTGCCCATTTAGGTGGAGCGCTTGCTGGTTGGATTTTTATTAAGATGCTGGGGTTGAAATTTTCTGGACCAACCACGAGGTCATTAAAGAAAATGAGAAGTAAAAATGAAAACAAGATTCTGAAACGTAATTTTAAAAGTAGGGGGAAAGTTGTTTCAGCCAAAGTTGTNTCTNATGNTTTGACAGATAGTCAGTCCAAGCTTGACCAGCTACTTGATAAAATTAGTGCAGAAGGTT
The DNA here is from genome assembly GCA_002705125.1 of Verrucomicrobiales bacterium. Classification (GTDB taxonomy): domain Bacteria; phylum Verrucomicrobiota; class Verrucomicrobiia; order Verrucomicrobiales; family DEV007; genus EC70. The sequence continues at coordinate 1,791 of PAHQ01000098.1, forward strand.
TTGGAAGTCTTTCAGAAGAAGAGAAGGATGCTCTTCACAAGTACAGTAAGGAAATAGAGGGTAAAAGCAAAGATTGATAGATGAGGGTAGTTGGAGGAAAATCTGGAGGCGTACCACTCACGGTACCAAAACGTGGAACTAGACCAACCTCTGACAAGGTTAGGGGAGCTTTGTTTTCTATGATTAATGAATTTATTGAAGGTTCTAATTGTCTAGATCTTTTTGCAGGTTCTGGGGCATTGGGTTTAGAAGCGCTTAGTAGGGGAGCTGAATCATGTGTTTTTGTTGATATGGGAAAAGAATCTTGTTTAGCTATTTCATCAAATNTANAAAAGACAAGACTCGAGAAAGGNTTTGTTAAGAGNCANGTNGNTAAATCTTATATTCAAAATTGTAATAATTCTTTTGATGTTATTTTTGCCGATCCTCCTTATGAATTTACAGATAATAAGAGTAATTTCGAGGAGTTGTTTTTTTCAAATAGCTTTTATGATATTTTAAATATAGGAGGANTATTCGTTTTAGAAACACGGTCATCTTTTGATATATCAGAAAGTTCAGAAAAATTGAAACTTAACGATGTGCGTAAATATGGTGATACTAAGTTGAACTTGTTTATTAGAAAAAGTATCTAAATAATAATAAAGAAAATGCATCTTTGGTTTGTTTTGATAATTTACAATCTGCTATTTCCGATTGTATTTTTATCATTGCTTCCTGGATACCTTATTAAGGTTTTTAGAAGAGGTAATTATAAAAATTCGTTTGGCGAGAGGTTAGGTTTTTTCTCTTTGGATAAAGAAAAAAAACTTTCTCAATTGGAGAGGCCTATTTGGATACATGCAGTAAGTGTTGGTGAAGTTAATGTTGCAAAGAAGTTTATTGANTCTCTAAAACAAATATATCCGAACCATTCAATCGTTTTATCAACGACTACCCCGACTGGTTATTCTATTGCAAGTGGTTCAAAGGCTGATTTGGTATTTTATCAGCCCCTTGATTTTTTCTTCATTATTAATAGGGTTTTTAAATTAATTGATCCTAGTTGCCTTGTTTTAACAGAGGCAGAGGTTTGGCCAAACTTAGTTAACAAAGCACATAAGAAGCGTGTTGAGGTTTCGCTCATTAATGCAAGGCTGTCTAATAGGTCGAGGAAAAGGTTTGAGAAATATAGCTTTCTCACATCTCCTNTTCTAAAACTTCTTAGAAGAGTTTGTATTCAAGAGGAAAGCGATAGAAAGGTTTGGGTAAAGTTAGGAGTTAGCTCAGATAAAATATTTTTCACTGGATCCATTAAGTTTGATAGAGAGAATATTGATTCTCACATTGAAATTGAAGAATTTAGAAATTTATTAAAGGAATTGTTTCGAGGGAAACAGCGATCAGTGCTGCTGGCTGGCAGCACTCATCCGGGTGAGGAATTAATGATTGCCAGAAAATTTAAAAAGCTAAAACAGGATTTTCCTGATCTGTTTTATATGGTTGCTCCTCGCCATGTTGAAAGATGTAAAATTCTGTTCGAAGAATTGTCAAAGGAAGGGTTAAAGGCAGAGTTGAGGAGCCAATTAGATTATGAACAATCTAATCAAAAAAATAGTAATGTAATTGATTGCCTGATTATTGATACTACAGGCGAACTAAATGTTTGGTATCATTTATCAGATATTGTTATTATTGGTAAAAGCTTTTTATCTCATGGAGGACAAAATCCTGTTGAACCCATTTTTGCTGGCAAACCCGTGATAGTAGGTCCACATATGGAGAACTTTACTGCGCTAGTCTCTTTATTGAATAAGTATGAAGGAATCAGTCAAATTGATGACTCTGAAATGCTGATTCAATCCATATCTGAGATGCTATATAGGCCTGAAACAGCCGATAAGATGGTTATAAGGGCTAATGAGGCTCTTTCATGTCATCAAGGAGCCTCTGAACGAACTGTAAAACTTATTATATAAAATCTTTCTGAATTGTTTAAGGATTATATCTTGCAAATAATTGTTCTCTCGATAGATTTCAAATCCGCCTTGCGAACGACCCGTTCGTCTAGTGGTTAGGACTCCGCCCTTTCACGGCGGCAACACGGGTTCGAGTCCCGTACGGGTCGCCATACATTTACACTATTAATTATTTAAGGTAGAAGTTACAATTTCGATATTCCAATAAATTAACCTCTATTCTTTTCAAGTAGAACCATCATTAAAAGGCCAACAAGAATTCGAGTTTGTTGTGAAGCTGATAATTCACTTAATGATTCAATTGAAAATTTACCTTCCCAAAGTGCTGGTTTTTTTCTGAGTCTCATTACTGCTTTACCTGAACTGTCAGTGACAATGTAGGTAGGATTTGCAACATATCCTGTAAGAAATCCAATAATAGGTATTCCGCCAAAGATTCCGTCTATAAACCTTGTTAAAACAGATTCTTCACTGACATTGAATTCAGTAACGCTGTTAGATTCACCTGAATAAACTTCGTAGCGAGCTCTCCACAAAGATCTTAACCCTTTTCTTCTAATTCCTCCGAAGGGGTTACCTTGATTGTCCGTAAAATTGTAGCTAGCGGACCAGTCAATAATTTGATCAGTCCTGATATCACAAAGTTTTTTTTCTTTTGTATTGTCGGTAAATACTTCGACGTGCTCTCTTAGTTTTAATAGTTTTTGCTTAACGTAAAGAACTCCTGTGCCATCACTATCGGTGACATAAATTTGGGGCGCTATTGCAATAATTTTACTTTGTAAATTTAAAGGATATTTCATTTTAATTATTGTTAGTATTTAATATTCATCTTTTTTCATGAAGCCTTCAAGGTTTTACTGACTTAGGGACTGTATTTTTAAATGTTTTTCCTTTCCAGTCTCCAGTGTCAGCTCCTTTTTTTATCCAGTTCTCTAAATCTTTTAATTCCTTTTCGGTTAAAGGGTCCTCTTTGCCTTGAGGCGGCATAAATCTATCGTGATTTTTTTCCAGTGTAACTCTCCTATATATTGAACTGCCACTCGGATTATTGGCAACAATGGCTTTTCCGTTATCGCCTTTTTTAATGCCTTCGGGTGTGTTTAGGATGAGGTTCCCTTTGGGCTTTTTAGTCCTTCCAAAATTAGTTTTGTAAGGTTCTCGATGGCAAGACATACACTTTTTTTCCAACATTGGTAAAACTTTTGTCTTAAAATCAATTCCTCGGGAATTTGAGGTAATTATTACTATTATTAAGATGTATATAAATTTCCTATAGTATTCCATCTCATCAAGAGTCAGTGCATAACTTTGTAGCTAGTTTTGTTGCCTCAATTAAACTAGAAACGTTAGCAGTTCCTTCCCAAGAGATATCAAAGGCTGTTCCATGGTCTACAGATGTTCGTACAATTGGTAATCCAAGAGTTACATTAACTGCTTTATCAAATGCTAAAGCCTTAAGTGGAATGTGACCCTGATCATGATACATACAGATATATGCTCCAGTTGTCTTTCTTCTATTTGGAATGAAAGCCGTGTCAGGAACTATTGGTCCTGAAACATTATATCCCATTGAAAGAGCTTTTTCTATCGCAGGTGTGATTAGGTTTTCTTCCTCTTCTTCCCCAAATAGTCCACTCTCACCTGAATGAGGGTTAAGTCCGCAGACGAGAATGTTATCAGACTTTGAATCATTTATTAATTCAAGAGCTTTGGCAGTGAGTTTAATAACCATTAGTACTCGATCTTGATTTATTAATGAGAAGGCCTCTTTGAGACCAACATGACAAGTTACAAAACTAGCTGTAATTTCTTTGGAATATTGCATCATACAGTACTCATTAGAGCCAGTCTTCTCAGCTAATATTTCAGTGTGGCCTGGGTATTCGCAACCAGCCTTGTTGATCGAGGCTTTATTAATGGGACAAGTAGTTAAGCCATCAAAATTTTTAGATATTGTTGCGTCTATTGCCTTTTCTAAATATTCCAGGGAAGCTTGTCCCGATTCTACAGAAACTTGTCCTTTCATGAGTTCGTTCGACTTCATGTTTTTTATGTCTATTAGTTGAACCTTAGAGTCCACTGTTCCTAAACTCTGCCAGCTCTCGTAACTTAATATACTCTTGGGTGGATTTAAGTTCAGCTCATTGGCTGCTAGTTCTAAGATTTCGGCGCTTCCAAAGATTACAGGTTGGCATAGATTTAAGGTTTCGGAATCTTCAAGTAATTTGAGACAGAGTTCAGGCCCCACTCCAGAAGGGTCACCCATAGTAATAGCAATCTTGGGCTTATCGTTCATTCTTGGATGTCCATTCTAAATAGAGACTAGAAAGAGAAGGCTTGTTTCTTATGTGAGTATTTCATGGACAACTTTACCATGAACATCAGTAAGTCGAAACTCTCGCCCTTGAAAACGATACGTCAATTGCTCATGATCAAAACCAAGTAAATGCAGTATAGTGGCATGAAGGTCATGAACATGAACTTTTCCGTCAATAATCCCAAATCCGAGTTCGTCTGTTTTACCATGTATATAGCCTTTTTTAACGCCTGCACCAGCCATCCACATTGTGAAAGCATCGATGTGATGGTCTCTTCCTGTGGTTTTTCTTGATTCACCCATTGGGGTTCTTCCAAATTCTCCACCCCATATAACTAGGGTGTCTTCTAGGAGTCCTCTTTGTTTTAGATCTAAAATTAAAGCCGCACTTGCCTGATCTACATCCTTACAAACTTTCTCAAAATCCTTATCTAGTGTTTCACCTGGACCTCCATGAGAGTCCCAATTGGAATGATAGAGTTGAACAAATCTAGTCCCTCTTTCTATGAGTCTTCTGGCAAGAATACAATTATTTGCAAACGAAGCTTCTCCTTTTTTCGCACCATAAAGATTCATAGTTTTATCAGATTCTTTGGAGAGGTCCATGAGTTCAGGTGCACTGCTTTGCATTTGATACGCCATCTCATAGGAGTTTATTCTAGTGAGAATTTCTGGATCTCCGACATCTTCTAGCCTGATTTTATTTAGATCACGAATGGTATCATAAAATTTTCGTTCTCTACCTCTGTGCATGCCTTTGGGGCTTTTTAGATATAGAATGGGATCGCCTTTACCCCGGAAAGGTACACCTTGAAATGAAGTTGGAAGAAAACCACTAGCCCACAATGAATTACCAGCTCGTGGGCCTCTTGGACCGCTTTGTAGTACGACAAATCCTGGGAGATTACTCGATTCGCTGCCAAGGCCATAAGTAACCCAAGACCCCATACTTGGTCGACCGGGGGCTTGAAATCCAGTATTCATGAATAACTTAGCTGGGCCATGGTTAAAAACGTCAGTTGTCATCCCTCTTAACCAAGTGACTTCATCTGCAATTTTACCCATATGAGGCATAGTTTCTCCAATGCTCATGCCACATTCACCATGGCGTTGAAACTTTCTAGAAGACCCTAGAAGCTTTTCATTGCCTTTTAAGAATGCGAAACGTCGTCCTTTGAGGAGGCTGGGAGGAGGGGCTTGACCATTAAGTTCATTTAGTTTTGGTTTATGTTCAAAGAGTTCAAGTTGGCTAGGAGCACCTGCCATAAACATGTATATGACATTCTTGACCTTTGCTTCGAGGGGAGGTTTTCTCGAAGACATGGGATTACTCGGATCGATTTTAGGAATGTGTTTTGCTTGTGAGTAAGTCCCTAATAGTTGATTTAAGGCTAGCGATCCGAGCCCAACCCCGCAGTTACCAAAGAAGTGTTTACGTGTTTGTTCTTTAAGGTAATCCATTTTACTCTCTGGTTATAAAGTTGTCAGTATTTAGGATGGCTCTTGATACTGCTACTAATGCTGCTCCTTGATGCAGCGGAATTTTACTATCAATAATTGCTTCATTTAAAAGGGAGCGGGAATCTTTATCATTTTCATCTTTGATTATAATATCTTTGGCAAATTCGATTGCGTAATCTTTTAATATTCTGAATTCTCTGTCAGTTGGGTTTCGACTTAACGCTAGATTAAAAGCGAGTCTTATTCTTTCACCGAGAGTCTCATCGGCTTTGCCTGGTATGTTGTTAATCGTCCTTAAGGCAAGTCCTTGTGCGAACTCTATGAAGGCTGGGTCATTTGAAATGTTTAGGGCCTGCAGAGGGGTGTTGGATCTTGCTCGTCGAGTACAAGTCGTTTGAAAGTCAGGAACATCAAAAGTGCCAAATAGTGGATAAGGAGCACTTCTAAAGAACACTATATACATACCCCTGCGGAATCGGTCAGGTCCGGTCGTTGTATTCCAATTTTTCTTGTTCTGAGTAAAGGCGTAAATGCCACTGGGTTGAGGAGGTCTAATTCCAGGTCCTCCAATTTTCTTTGAAATTAACCCACTTGCAGATAGTGCGGCATCCCTAATAATTTCAGCATCAAGTCTAATTCTTGATTGCCTGGATAATAGTCGATTATCTGCATCTGTTTTTAGAGAATCAGGACTCACTTTTGAAGATTGAGTATAAGTTTTGCTAGATACTATGAGTCTGTGAAGTTTTTTCATAGACCAACCTGAATGAATGAAATAGGTACTCAATGCGTCAAGCAGTTCAGGGTGACTTGGAAGTGAGCCTCTGGTCCCGAAATCTTCTTCAGTCTCAACGATGCCTTTTCCAAAATAGCGCATCCAAATTCTGTTAACGGTGACTCTTGCCGTTAGTGGGTTTTTTGGGTCTACGAGCCATTTCGCAAGATCTAGTCGAGACCTTTTCTTTGGTTCATTGTCTTTAATACTCGTAATGGCTGAAATGAAACCTGATCTGAGTTGGCCGCTAGCTTTGTCAGGGGTGGTGAAGTCTCCTCTCGTCATCAAAAAGGTTTCACGAGGATCTTTTCTTTCTCGCATGACCATTAAATTTGCTTTTGTTTTCTCATTGTTTTGTAAACCATCAATGAGTTCTCCTTCAATAATTGGTATCGTTGGTCCTGTATTGTTTTTATCTTCTGCAGAATTAAAAAACGCATACATTTCGAAATATTCACGTTGGCTGATTGGATCAAATTTGTGGTCATGGCACTGAGCGCAACCTAGGCTTAAGCCAAGCCATACAGCCCCTGTGGTGTTAACTCTGTCCATAGTGGCTTCTACTCGGAACTGTTCGGGGTCTGATCCTCCTTCTTGACTTATTAGAGTGTTCCTATGAAAAGCTGTAGCGGCGATTTGTTTTTTCGTAGCATTAGGTAATAAGTCTCCTGCAATTTGTTCAATGGTGAATTGATCAAATTTCATGTCTTTATTAAGAGCATCAATAACCCAGTCCCTAAAAGGCCACATTTGTCTTTCACTGTCACTGGTATATCCGTGGGAGTCTGCATAACGAGCTTGATCAAGCCAATGTCTACCCCACCTTTCTCCATAGTGAGGGCTACTTAACAGGCTATTGACTATTTCATCATAGTTGGCTTCGGAATTATTTTCAGAAAAGGATTTAATCTCTTCGGGAGATGGTAGGAGACCCGTTAAATCTAAATAGACTCTTCTAATTAAGGTATTGGGGTCGGCTCGTTTAGAAAGTTTAAGTCCATTTTTCTTTAAACGCTTTTTAATAAATGAATCGATTAGATTTTCTTCATTATTATATTTAGGATTTGAAATTGGAGTAAATGCCCAGTGTTCTTGATATTCTGCTCCATTCTTAATCCAAGTTTTTAATGTTTTTATTTCACTTAAGCTTAGTTTAGGAATCTTTGACTTTGGTGGAGGCATTAACTCATCCGAATTTTTGTGTAGGGCTCTTAATATGAGTTCACTGTTTTCAGGATCGCCAGGTATGATAGCTGAATAACCTCCGAGGTCTTTGGTTGCTCCCTCATAAGTATCTAACCGAAGTTTTGCTTTGCGAGCTCTCTCATCTGGTCCATGACAAGAAAAACATCGATCAGTTAATAACGGTCTAATGTCTCTGTTGAACTGCACATCACTTACCGCCAAAACATAGCTTTTGGTTAAAAGTAAAAATATTAAGAATTTCGGGAAATTCATTGAGTGCGGAAAATCTAATTAGCTCTATTTTGAATCAATTGTCATAATTCTGCAAGGCTGCGTAATTATAATTGAGATTACTTGCATATTATAAATAATATATTTGATATGGATAAGATTGGAATTGGAATTGATATAGGAGGAACTGAGATTAAAGCTGCTAAATTTAATCTTATNAGTGGGAAAATGCTAGATCAGAAAATGTTTCCCACTAAAGATGGAGAGGTGGTTGATGGTGAGCCTGCGTTTGTGNATTCTGTTCGCAAATTAATAGATGAATTTTCAAAGGAAGCTGAGCCCAAGCTCTCAAATATCGGTTTATCTGCTCCTGGGTTAGTACAGAAGAATGGNAGAGCTATTGGTTATATGCCTGGAAGGTTANAGGGTATAGAGGGGCTGGATTGGACTACCCTTATTGATTCTAATCTTANTGTTCACGTCATTAATGATGCTCATGCTGCTCTTATGGGTGAGGTGTGGCAAGGTGCTGCAAAATGCCTCAGTGATGTAGTCATGCTTACGCTTGGAACTGGAGTGGGTGGTGCCATCATGACTGACGGAAAACTTCTAAAGGGCAATATTGGAAGAGCAGGTCACCTAGGGCACATGTCAGTCGATTTTGAAGGGGCTCCAGATATTTGTGCTACTCCTGGCAGCATTGAGGACGCTATAGGTAACGCCACAATAATGGAACGGAGTAATTCACAATTTAAAACAACGCATGATTTAATTGCAGCTTATGCGGACGGTGATGATTTCGCAAAAGAGGTTTGGTTAAAATCTTTAAGAGCGCTTGCCTCTTCCTTAGTATCTCTTATTAATATTTTGGACCCAGAGAGAATTGTGATTGGTGGAGGNATTGCTAAGGCTGGAGATAAACTATTTGAACCACTTAAGGGCCTGCTTTCGACTAGAGAGTGGAGACCTGATAATCACTCAGTCAAAGTGGTTCCTGCAGAGTTAGGGTTCTGGGCAGGAACTTATGGTGCAGTTTATAATTCTGTTCTGAACGCTTGAGGAATTTTAGTAGATGAACATTTCCTGTCATTTGTTTACAAAAGACTAGTTTAGCGTTAATGAGAGGGCATGAGTNTAACTAGAAGTTACATCGANAAATGTGAAAANATTNTAAAGTCTATAGATGATCAGCANGGTGTCATCTTNGAAGTGGCACAACGTTTTGCTGAAACNATTCTCAAGGGTCGTGTTGTTCATTTGTTTGGCTCTGGNCATTCCAGAATAATGGTAGAAGAGATGTGGCCTCGGTATGGTTCTTATCCTGGGTTTAATCCTATTGTTGAGCTTTCACTAACATTTCACAATCAGGTCTCAGGTTCGAATGGCCAACGNCAAGCAATGTTCTTAGAGAACGTCAGTGGTTTTGCTTCAAAAGTATTAAGAAACTTCGATATAAGCGAGGAGGACTCTGCTCTCGTGGTCTCTTCAGGAGGTTGTAATATTGTTCCCGTTGAAATTGCTGANGNGTTTCAAAATTTGGGGGTNTGGGTTGCNGGAATAGTTAGTTTNAANCACTGCGAAGGAAGTAAGAGTAAGAGAAANGATGGAAAAAAATTNACNAANTTTTCAGATGCTGTNCTAGATACNGGTGCGCCTCTTGGAGACTCTATGATAAATGTTGAAGGACTTGAAACACCAGTCTCACCAGGATCAACNGTTGGCGGATGTGTTATCATTAATTCCCTTAAAGCAGAAATTGCAAAATTGTTAACTGAGGCNGGTAAAGCTCCTAAAGTTCTTACNTCAGGAGCTATTGTTGGTGATGAAAAAGCAACTCAACTTTTTGAAGCTGCTTATGACGAGCATTCAAGGAGGATGGCAACTCTGTACTCTGGTCTTGGTTTGAATGAATAATGCGAGATTTAGTAAGTTTAAGTCTTAAGACNTAAGAGTTACGAGTTTATTTGACTTTTGATAGGCCAAAAGAAATCAAATATTTGCATTCGAGTTGTCTCATCCATTTCTAGAGATGAATGAACAGTAAGCATCANTGCATAGAAAACTAAACGGCCAATNGAGTAGGCAATAATAGGAGTGAATATTAGTCCAAACAGTANTGACAATATACTTCTTAATAATAAACCTTTGTAGATAGCGATGATTCCTAGAATTAATCCAAGNAATAAAAATGGTGTTAGGATATATAAGAGAGATTCACCAAACTTCACTGAAGCTTCTAGTGGNTTATAAATAGANTNTTTTAAGCTAACAACGGATACAAAAATTATTGCAAAAGNATATGCCCACCAAGATTTAGAGATGATTTTTTCTGCAGATTTTAGCCTTTTTAATTGTATTGAATTCTCTACGGCTTGAGCCTGCGCAGCAGAATAAGGAAGAGCATTGCTATCTAGTTTTGGCATTATATCTTTACCGCCNGCTCTCAGTTTCTTCACGCAAAGAATTTGAGTGTTTTAAATATAAATTCAAGCTTTAGAAACTAACTCTGAGTTGAATTTATATTAATGATTAAGCGTTAGGGCTTTATATTTTATTTTGTTCTAGTTTTTCGGTCTATTGATCGAAATGAATACTGCCTTAATGGTTGTGTGGTTTTTTCTCTTAAGCCAATTTATGACAGGTATTTATTTGAATATGTCTCCAGATGTCATTTTTTCAGAAACCTCTTCAGCTATAAATTGAATATTGTTTTCTCTGCGCAAATTTTCTGAAGGTAAGGGCATAGACTTCCTAGTTTTTGAAATAGTTTCCTTTTTCTGATTAATGTTTTTGTGCCATTCGGGGTCTCCACAAGAGTAAAGAGTGCCACTATTAAGGTCCTCTGATTTAATTGTTTCAGAAAGGAGGCTTATGAAATTATCACTTTTTGAAGTTATTTCAGATTCTTCAGTGATAAGGTAATTAGCGTATTTGGCTCTAGTTAAAGCCACATAGAATTTACAGATTTGTTCATAAGTTTCATTGGCGACTTTACTGGTCTTGTATTTATTTAATTGGGAGTCAATTTCGATGTACCTTTTATTGGGCATGTTTAGTATCCATTCGGGGTCATGAGCGACATTGTATTTTATTTCTGTCCCTAGATTCATACTTGAAAATGTATTACCCTCTAATTCTGGCAAAATGACTGAGTCGAAGGTTATCCCTTTCGACTGATGTATGGTCATTACCTGAATAGTTCCAGGTTGCCCAGATTCACGTAATGTGTAATTTTCCATNAATCGCACAAATGCGTCTATGGAGCGACTTCCTCGTTTGTCGAATATTGTTGCCGCTTTCAATAACTGATCTAATCTCATTGAGTTGAACTCGTCTAGTTGCATTCCCAATGATGAAACTAATTTCCTGAGTGTCTCAGTAAATTGATTTTTCCATAAATATGATCTTACAAAATCTCCTAAATGTTCGACGCTAGGATATTTGGATGTTATCATTTTCCTGAAAGGGGACATTATTAAGTGCCCCCAGGAGAAACCATCTTCGGGGTGGGCTGATATACGAAAAATTGAGAGGAGAGCGACGCCAATAGCATTATCTTTAGCAATATATGTTT
>PAHQ01000099.1 GCA_002705125.1 Verrucomicrobiales bacterium
TCGAGTCAGGGTGAATTAGTTCCCGATGATGTAACTGTAAGACTTTGGAGGGCAGCGGTTGAAGCAAAAGTGACTGCGAGTGCTTTTAAGCCTGATATTGATTTCCTTGTTCTTGATGGGATTCCACGGAATGTTGAACAAGCGAAGTTGGTTGATGAGCATTGCGATGTTGTCCAAGTATTTCATCTTTCATGCCCTGACCGAGACGAGTTAATGAGGAGGATTAGAAAGAGATCAATTAAAGAAAATAGATTGGATGATGCATCTGACGACGTGATAAAAAATAGAATCAAGCAGTACGAAAGTGAGACCAAACAATTGCTTGATCATTATTCACCAGAAATCTTAACTAATATTAATGCTCAGCAGACTCCAATTAAAGTTCTTCAGGACATTATATATACGGTAACTTCGTTAAAAGTTTGGCAAGATAGTTCAGATGAAATTTATTAGTTTACAGTGAAAATAGTTTTCCTGGGTACTGGTGACATTGGCCTTCCTTCTTTAGAGGCCTTACATAATTCTAAAGAGCACGATGTTGTTTCAGTGTTTACTCAGCCTGATAGGCCTTTTGGCAGAAAAGGTGAATTAAAAGCATCAGTAATAAAAGAGTTTGCAGAAAAGCACTTAATTCCTGTATTTCAACCTAGTAGAATTAAAGATCAATATGCTATAGAAATTTTGAGTGAAGCTGACCCTGATGTTTTGGTTGTTGTTGCGTATGGTCAAATCTTACCAAAATCAGTACTAAGTATTCCAAAAATATCATGTATAAATTTACATGCATCATTATTGCCTTCTTATCGTGGAGCCGCCCCTATACAAGCAGCAATACTTAATGGTGAAGAGTTTACAGGGATGACAGTAATGTTTATTGGGGAAGGTCTTGATGATGGTGATATTTTAAAATCAGAAAAATTAAAGATTAAAGAAGGTGAAACTGGTGGCTCTTTGCATGATCGCCTGGCATCACTTGGGCCAGAGTTGTTAGTTGATTCTTTAAAATTATTATCCCGGAATGAAGCTCCTAGAAACAAACAGGACCATACGCAATCTTCACACGTAACTAAACTTACCCGTTCAGANGGNGAAATTGAATGGAAACATGCTGCAGNATATATTGAGAGAAAAATTAGAGCATTTTATCCATGGCCNGGCACGTTTACCTACTTTCCAGATGGTCAATTGGTGAAAATTTTTCCTGAGGTGTTAATTGGTGAAAATTTCGATGAGGAAGCAGGAAAAATAATGTCAATTAATCCTAATAGTCTGGTTATAAGTTGTGGTGAAGGTTCAATACAATTATCTAAAATACAGCCATCAGGAAGAAAAAAGATGACTCTATCGTCTTANATGTCTGGAAAAAAAATTAACNCAGGAGAGTTTTTAGGTATCAAAAGTTAATAAAATTCTTTCCAATTTACTCATACTATTGTTTTCTAATTGCCTAGAATTTTTTAATGACCGATCAAACTGAAAGAAATAATTTTAAACGCGTTATTCTTAAACTAAGTGGAGAAGCGCTAAGNGAGCCTGGAAGCGAGGATAATATATCTCCTGAAATTGTTGAAGCCGTTGCAAAACAAATTAAGCGTGCTCATCAGGCAGGAATTGAAATTGGACTTGTCGTAGGAGGAGGAAATTTCTGGAGGGGAATAAGCGCAAGCAATAGAGGGATGGAGAGAGCAACGGCTGATTANATGGGTATGTTGGCAACTGTGATGAATTCATTAGCTCTTCAAAGTATGCTTGAGGATATGGAGGTTCCAACGAGAGTTCAGACAGCAATTGAAATGAAAAATGTAGCGGAGCCCTTTATCCGAAGAAAAGCAATGAGGCATCTTGAGCTTGGAAGGGTTGTTATTTTCGGAGCAGGAACTGGCAATCCATTTTTTTCTACTGACACGACTGCTGCTCTTAGGGCAAGTGAGATTGGAGCCGACGCAATATTAAAAGCAACAAAAGTTGATGGAGTCTATGACTCTGACCCCAATGAGAACGAAAATGCTAAGAGGTATGANACGGTAACTTTTCAGGATTGCCTTGAAAAANGATTAAAGATTCTTGATTCTACTGCATTTAGCTTGTGTATGGATAATTCAAAACCCATTATTGTATTCGATATTAGTGGTTCTGATAATATTCATAAGGCCCTGATAGGAGAACCCATTGGTACTCTGGTACATTCTGAATGATTTATTAGATTTTATAGAAAACATTTACCCTTTTAAAAGAAATGAATGCTGAAACTTTGATACCTGAAACTGAAGAGGCTATGAAAAAAGCCGTAGAATACACACTGCACGAATTTTCCAGTATCAGAACTGGTAAAGCTTCTCCAGCGTTAGTGGAAAATATTGATATTCATGTACAATCCTATGGATCTAATATGAAACTAAAACAACTNGCGGTCATATCTTCTCCGGATCCAAGAATGCTANTAGTGTCACCATTTGATCCATCGACGGTACAGGATATTGAGCGAGGGTTAAAGGAATCAAAGCTTGGTATCAACCCTTCTGTGGATGGTAAAGCTATTCGCTTACCTATCCCTGAGTTATCGGAAGAGAGGAGAAAAGATTTAGTTAAGATGGTAAAACAAATGGCTGAGGAGGGTAGAGTTAGAGTAAGATCAGCTCGTAAAAACGGGATGGATGGAATTAAAAATCTTAAATCTGATAGCTCAATTACTGAAGACGACCANAGGGATATGGAAAAAGAAATCCAGTCTATAACTGATAAATTTGTTAAAGAAATTGATCAGCATGTAGACAATAAAGAAAAAGAAATTATGACTGTCTAGGTTGTTANATTAGGCATAAAAAAAGCACACCAANNNNGGTGTGCTTTNTTTGTANANANATTTATTAAGCTATTATCGAGATTGTGGNAAATTTCCGTATCTAGCATTACTTTCCCAAGCTTCGTGTCGGGCTTGAGGTAGATTGCTAAGTCCGCTATCGGCGCCTGAGCCATCCCAATTACCGACTTCAGTTGCATCACATCCACAAAATCCAACAATTATTATAAATGCTGAAAATACACTTATAATTAATTTCAAAATATTTTTTGTGGTCATTTGAATTATCTAATGATTTTACTCACCTAAATTCTGGAAGATCACTCTATCGCCTGGTTCAACGGATCCGCTAAGACCTTTTTGATTTATATCTGCAACAGTGATTCCTGGCTGAATAGAAACAACATTAAGGTTTCCAATTCTAATACCGTCACGCTTGACGATAAGCTCTGAATCGCCTTGAACGCCTTGGTCTTTTCCAATATTAACGAGTACGAAACCCCAGTCTTCATTAACTGCGGTGATGACACCTTCTGAAGAGTTTCTTTTAATACTTGTTAGTCTGTCAGCTTGAACTTTTTCAGCTTTTTCAATTCTAACTTCGTTAGCAGCAACTTTTTTACTAACTACCTCAAGTTCGGCTTGTTTAGTGGCGAGATCCTGTTTTGCGCTTTCTAAATCATTTTCTAATTCTTTAAGTTTAGGTGCAATGGTTTGCAATGTTGTTCCAGGAAAGCGCTTATTAACTTCTTTTACGGCTTCTTCAGCTTTGGCAATTTCCTTATCGATAGGCGCTTTTTTTGTATTAAGGCCTGAGATCTCATTATCGAGTCTTTTTATGTTCACATTATGTCCATCAGTTCTTGCCTTCGAATCTGCTAATCTTGTTTCTTCAACATATAGCGCTTCGTAAGATGCAAGTAGAGCAGGTGTGTCATCCTCTGTGATTTCACCAAGAGTTGATACAATCTTATTGTTAAGATCTATTCTATTAAGTCGTTTTGTTTTAAGTTCACCGCGGTTTTGCACACCTAAAATTACTGAAATAAGAATAGCTAAGGCAGCGATGATCAGTGGGATTTTAATTTTCATGAAATGATTGTAGTTTGAGGGGTATCTAATTCTAAATTGGTTTATTTGACTTATTGAATCTTCTGTAATTAAAGACCAAATGGATCTTCTTCAGTTTTAGGCTCTTCAGGCTCATTNTTNTCACCGCCCAGCCCGAANGGGTCGTNGTCTGCAGGTTCTTCCTCAGTNGTNGTTTGCTCTNNCGCTGGTGCAGGAGTTGCTGCAGCTGGTANTATTTCAACAATAGGTTTTTTAGTNGGATCCCACTTACTCTCGGCGCTAAGCACTACGGAGTCNCCAACAGCAATTTTTTCACCANCATTTAGGGAAGCAACATCGCAAACGCTAACATTAGGCTCCAGGTTAGTAATGGTNAGCTTACCAATGATTTTATCATCTCTCTTTACGTCAAGCTTGACTCTCGCATTGATGCCTTGGTTTCCACCTGCATTAATTACCACGAATCCCCAGTTATCAAAAGTCTGAGCAATCTTGGCGTTAACTTCAACCATCTGACCTGCTCGTTGACGAGAGACTTTGTCTCGAAAATTAGCGATCGTGCTGTCAGTCGCTTCCCTCTTAGTAACCGCATTTTTGTAATTTTCCTTGGTGATTGCAATTTCTTGCTGAACAGCTGCCATTTCAGCTTGAAGGTTTTGGCTCTTTTCAACAAGGTCCTCGATTTCTCCGATCTCTGCTAAGTCCTTGTTTAGCTTATCTAACTTGTCTTGTGCTACTTTGAGTTGGCCTTCTAGAGTTCCTTTTTTTGCTGTTTTGTCTGACTCTTCATTTTTTTGCTTTGCCTCTTCTCCCTCTTGAGTTGCCGCTGCAGCGTCAGTTTCTTTGGTCTTAGTGCCAGTATCAGCTATGAGATCTTTAATCTCTTTTTGATGATCATTGGCTTTCTTTACGTTANTCTCTGTTAACTCAAGAGCAGTTCTTTCATGCTCTAGGTCTTTTGTCGTTACGAAGCGAATAGAAGCTGCTCCTATTACTAATATAATTGAGATGAAAGTAAGTGTATTCCACATGGCGGTTATGAATTGCTGAGGGGTGACAGGGATTTATAAAATTATTAAAAGGTATTAATAGCTATTTTATTGNATAAAAACAACTTAAAATCACAATACTTCTATTCTTTTTCAAAAATTAAAAATTTTTTAAGATTATAGTGATTATTTGATGTTTTTTCATTGTAAACCATTAATCATGAATTAGTAATGTAATTTTTGNCTTATATGTTTCAGCAGGAAAAATAGCGTTTTTTCCTAAATTCNTCTANAACGATTACAGATTTCTTTGTCGTACCGCTTCGTATAAGCAAATCCCTGTGGCAACCGAAACATTGAGGCATTCCACGGATCCCATCATAGGCAGCTTGCCAAGAAAATCACATTTCTCTTCCGTTAGTCTGCGTAATCCTTTCCCTTCTGCTCCCATGATGATTCCAACTTTTCCTTTTAAATCTATTTCATAAATTGATTGGTCTGCGTTGTCTGAGGTTCCAACTAACCAGAAGCCTTCATCTTTCATAATTTTCATCGTTCTCGAAAGATTGGTAACCTGAATGTAGGGAATCGATTCTGCAGCCCCGCATGCAATTCTTCTNACNGTTTCATTTAGTGGAGAAGAACGATCTTTAGGAGCGATTACTGCCGAACAACCGGCGCCGTCAGCAGTTCGCAGGCATGCGCCCAGATTGTGAGGATCTTGAACGTGATCCAAAATTAAAACNATTGGATCTTTTTTGAGCTTCAAAATGGTTAAAAGCTCATCTTCGCGTGAAGCTTTTCTCTTACCGGTTTTACTATAATCTTTGCTGTGGGAATGTTTGCGATTCCCTTTTGCTCTGGATCCTTTGTGCATTTTAAGAAAGATAAGCTAATCAGAAGAATTGAATTNCTTTAATGTTTGTTCTTTAATTTCTAAGCTGAAATTCCGAAGATGTTTACCAAAAAATTTTTTAGTTAGTATTTTTATTTTTTCATTTTTAAAACCTCCATGACCTCCATTTTCAATGGTGATCAAAACAGATTCACAACCTTCTTTTAAAAGTTTTTTGTTAAATATTACAGATTGATTATAAGGAACGANCTGNTCATTTGTTCCATGTATATGCATAAAAGGAATATCACCTTCACTCACATAATTAATNGGTGAAGCNAATTTTGCATTTTTTTTATTTTTAGTCAGAGCGCCTCCAATAAGTTGAGACTCAGGAGATTCTGCAGCATCATGATCGATTTTACTTGGAAATTTTGACATCTCAAGAAATGCAGATGGACCAAAGAAATTCACTACACAATTTACATTGCTGGAGTGTTTTTCGTAATTTCCTAATGACCCCTCAAGGGCTTTAACTCCGGAGCTAGTTCCTAACATTGATACCAGATGACCTCCTGCAGAATGACCCATTGCTCCAATTCTATCAGCATCTATACCATACTCCTTGGCGTGCCCCCTGATCCATCGTACGGCTGCCTTGCAATCATATATTTGATTAGGCCATTTGGATTCTGAGGATAATCTGTAGCCGATGCTTGCGCCTATGTAATTACCTGATTCCACATAAGGAATCAGATGTCTTAACCCTTGTTCTTTGTTACCCGCTTTCCATGCACCGCCGTGAATNTAAANAATNACAGGNAGCTTTTNANTCGNTNTTTTTTNGGGAATNATTAAATCAAGGCTTTGTCGTAAATTCTTATTTNCCGTATAAAAAATATTAGTCTCAATCTTTAAATGTTCACTATGGTCTCGAGTTTTCTCGTTTCGATTTATCCTTCTAGATTTTCTTGAGTTTGAGCGGAAGTGTTCATCTTCTTTTCTAGAAATTGCTCCGTCATTATTCTGGTCTGCCTTTTTAAAATTAGGCTTAGCGTTTGTTGGAAGCTCTTCGAGTTGTAACTTTCCATCCTTATTTTTATCCCATTGATCAAAAATGGAGGTTCTTTTTATTTCTTGAGCTTGTGTTGAAATATTAAGAAAAATCAAAAACTGTCCCACTAAAATTAATTTAATTGCTTTCAAAGACTCTTGAGTTTTTAGGAGAGTAATATTCATACAATTTAAATTTTCACTCATATATGAGTTTAATAAGATCATTAAATAAGGCTATAAACATCAGATTAATACCTATTTATTGTTTTGTCTTGATGTAATCTTATCATACATGCTTAGAATTTCTTAAATTGTAAATACTTTGGATTCATCGACTAATTGCTGGAAACGTGCTAACGGTTCAGAGCATTGGCTGTGGAAGCCAAGTTCATGAATAAAAAATCAAATCAGGAAATGACCGATTTGGCTGAAGGATCAATGATGGTTCTTTACAAACGATTGGCGAGTTACCTCAAACCCTATAAATGGAGGTTTGCATTTGGTATTATATTTGGTGCTCTTTATGGGGTTGTAAACGGGGTAATGGTGTTGGTTATAAATAATGTCACTAATGTGGTATTCGGTTCCAGTAAAAGCTTGGATGATTTTGAAAAAATTAAATCTAAAGTGCCAAATGTAGATTTTGAACAAGCTAAGGACTCTTTTAAAATAGTTGAAGAAGTTCTTCAGAAAAACTCAGAATCGGTATCTGTATTCAATACCGAAATACTTTTAGTTGCTCTTCTTATACCAACAATCATGGTGGCACGAGGTTTGTGTGGTTATTTAAATGCTTATTATATGTTATGGTGCAGTTTGCGAATTCTTAGTGATATAAGAATAAAATTGTACCGTAGGTTAATGGGGCAATCTCTAGACTATTTTAACCAGAGAAAGGGGGGTGAGATCATGCAGACTGTTTTTAATCAGACAAGACTTGCTCAGGAAACGTTAACAACTGCTTCCAGTGATATTGTGAAGCAACCTATAGCAATTGTTTCTGCAGTCGCTGCAATATTTTATATTGACTGGAAGTTTGCTCTTTGCGCTCTCGTGCTTTTTCCACTATGCATTTTGCCAGTTATTCTAGCTAGTAAAAGAGTTAGGAAATCTGGAGGCAAAGAAGAAGAGCAGGCTGAAAAAATGATGGTCGTAATGCAGGAAGCTATTTCTGGAATTCAGGTCGTTAAGAGTCATTCCAGAGAAGAGTATGAAGTCGATAAGTTTGTGTTGGCTAATTCAAAAATGATGACTTTTATCATGCGTTGGCGAAAAGCTATGGAGATTGTCAGTCCACTCGTTGAAGTTGTTGCGTCTTTTGGAGTAGGGGCGGCACTCGTCTATTGCTCATTTTTCCCTGGTTCAGGTGGCCCAGGAAAGTTCCTAGCTCTTAATGCTGGTCTCGTGCTTCTGTATCCTCCAGCTAAAACAATGAGCAGAATTTCGGTCTTATTACAAAAGTCTCTAGCGGCTACAGCAAAAGTCTTTAAGATGATGGATAGAGCGCCATCTGTCACTGATCAACAAAAAGCCGTTGAGATGAATGAATGTAATGGTGAGATATTTTTTGAGGAGGTAAGTCACTCTTACGATAATGAATCATACGCTGTTGAGGGTATCAATTTCACCGTTGAGGCTGGTAAAAATTATGCATTAGTTGGAGAGAGTGGAGCCGGGAAAAGTACATTATTTTCTCTTATTCTACGCTTTTATGATCCCACTAAAGGCATTATAAAAATTGATGGAACAGACATTCGAAATATTAGTCAGTCCTCATTACGCGATAATATTGGAGTAGTTAATCAGAGTACATTTCTTTTTCATGATACTATAATGGAAAATATTAGATATGGTCAATTAGATGCTACTGATGAAGAGGTCATTGAAGCCGCCAAGATGGCTCATGCTCATGAATTTATTGAGGCTCAAGTAAATGGATATCAGAGTGTCGTAGGAGACAAAGGTGATAAACTCTCTGGTGGACAAAAACAAAGAATTAGTATTGCGAGGGCAATTCTAAGAGATGCTCCAATTTTGTTGTTAGATGAAGCTACTTCGGCCCTTGATTCTCGATCAGAAAAAGTAATCCAAGAAGCGATTAAAAAACTTTCAAATGGAAAGACAACGATTGCTATTGCTCATAGGCTCTCAACAATTTTAAGCGCTGATAAAATAGTTGTTATGGAAAATGGAAGAGTAACTTCTATTGGAGGTCATCAAGAGCTATTAAATAATTCTTTAGTGTACAAGAGATTGTATGATATGCAGTTTGGTCAAGGTATGGATCCCTCTTCTGATTACGATCTATAATCTATAGAATTATAGTTAATGTTTTTGTAAACTTATGACAGTGTCATTTACAATTTTGCTGTCATCAATATCAGGGAAGTCGAGAGTGTAATGTAATCCTCGGCTCTCTTCTCTTCTTTGAGCGCATCGAACAATTAGTGAAGCTGTCTCAACAAGATTTCTTAATTCTAGAAGTTCACTACAAATTTTAAAATTCCAGTAAAACTCTTGCACCTCTTTACTTAAATTTTGTAATCTCGTCGCTGCTCTTTTTAATCTTTTATTTGTTCTAACTATTGATACATAATCCCACATTAAACGCCTAATCTCATCCCAGTTGTGATAAATTACTACTAATTCGTCTACATCTTCGGCTTCACCACTGGTCCAATCAGGAATCATTAAATCCTCAAATTTTTGTTTCTCCTCTTTATTTTGGAGGATCATATGTTCTGCTGCTCGCGCTGCCATCACTGCGCCCTCGAGAAGGGAATTTGAGGCTAGTCTATTAGCTCCATGAAGGCCAGTACAGGCAACTTCTCCAATTGCATATAGTCCTTTAATTGAAGTCTGACCATCTATAGATGTTTTGACTCCACCGCACTGATAGTGCGCAGCAGGCACAACAGGTATGGGGTCATTGGAGGGATCAATATTTACAGACAAACAAGTTTTATAAATGTTTGGAAAACGACCTGCAATGTACTCTTTAGATTTATGGCTTATGTCAACGTAAACACACGGTTCACCAGTCCTTTTAATCTCATGATCTATAGCCCTGGCTACTATGTCTCTAGGGGCAAGAGATCCACGTGCATCATAATCATGCATGAACTCCTTACCGTTTTTACCTATTAGTTTGCCCCCTTCTCCTCGGACGGCCTCTGAAATGAGAAAGTTTTTTAGTTCATGATGATATAAGCAAGTAGGATGAAATTGGATGAATTCCATATTTGCTATTTCTGCTCCTGCTCTGTAAGCCATTGCTAACCCGTCACCTGTGGCGATGTCAGGATTTGTCGTGTATAAGTAAACCCTTCCGCATCCTCCAGTACTAAGAATTACGTTTTTAGTTCTGAAGGTTAAAATTTCAGCTTTAGTTTCATCTAGCACATAGATTCCAACTACTTCGTTATTTTCTTTAATGCCTAACTTCTCTTTTGTGATAACATCAATTGCAAAATGATGCTCAAATATATCAATTTTTTCAGATTTTTTGGCAGAGCTAATTAAATTTTCTGATATTTCTTTCCCAGTTGTATCTTTTGAATGAAGTATTCTTCTTTGAGTGTGACCGCCTTCTTTTCCTAACTCAAATTCTCCGGTTGAGGTTTTGTCAAATTCTACCCCAAGATTGACCATATCCTCAATAGCATCAGGTGCTGATTCGACGATCTTGCGAACCACTTCTTTATTACAGAGTCCAGCTCCTGCCCCAATCGTATCAGCGATATGTGATTCGAATGAATCTTCTTTATCGGCGACGCAGCATATCCCACCTTGAGCCCAAGAAGTATTGGAGTTTTCAGATTTTCTTTTGGTGATTACTGCAACTCTTCCATGTTTCGCTGCTCTTAAAGCGAAACTTAGACCAGAAACTCCGGTTCCCACGACTACGTAATCATACTCGATCATTAAAGTGTTTTATTGATTAGCTATAAAAATATCGCCGGAATTTATATTATTAAATTGGTAATAATATTACTCAAAATTGATCTCAATGTTATCAATTAATCTTGTTTTTCCAATGAAAACCGCAATCGCGACCAAAGCAGGGCGATCTATAATCTCCAATTTTGCCATATTAGACCTGTCTACTACTTCCAAGTAATCAATTTCGATTATTTGAGACTCCTTCTCTATGATGGATTTACCTAATCTTATGAGATTTTTAGATTTAGATTCTCCACTTTTTGCCATGGCTTCTAGGGCCTCATAAATCACTGAAGATTTTTCTTTTTCTATTTCATTAAGCTGCTCATTTCTTGAGCTCATCGCTAAGCCGCTCTGTTCTCTTTGAGTTTCAATAGCTATAATTTCTATTGAATAGTTTAAGTCGGTAACGAGTTGCCGAATGATGGATAGTTGTTGATAATCTTTTTTCCCAAAGATTGCGATTTTGGGTTTAATTAAATTAAAAAGCTTTGTCACTACAGTGCATACGCCATCGAAATGTCCTGGTCGTTTTGAGCCACAGAGTTCTCTGGCGATCTTGTTTTCACTTACTTTTACGGAGGATGAGTTTAGATACATTTCTGCATCTGATGGAGCAAATATTAAGTCAACACCTTCTTCTTCACAAACTTTATAGTCTGTATCAAATGTACGAGGATACTTATCAAGATCCTTAGGGTCATTGAATTGAATGGGATTTAGATAAATCGAAACTATTAGCGTCCCTTTATTGCCTTTAATAGCATTACCCTCTCTTATGAGTTTTCGATGCCCATCGTGTAAAGCGCCCATCGTGGGCACAAGTATAACTGGCTGAGACAAACCCCAGTTAGTTATTTCTTTGATCGATTTAATGACCTTCAGGCTCACCTCGTAAACCAAGTGAAAAGTGAACGTAATGTAAAGAGAGGAATCAGATTAATTCATGTGTTGTTTAAGTTTTAGGGGAAATAGGTAGAATCATGATTTTCTAAATTCCTCCTTAAGTTCTTTTAGACTTGAAGCCTTCAACTTAATGACTGCCAAAAAATAAATCGCAGTTCCGGAGACTAATAAGATTAATAAGCCGGTTATCCTTAGCCAAAATTCCTGGCCAAACATTCCCTCTAAATATTGATTTATAATCCCTATTGATAATCCCATGATTAAACTTGCCATTAGGATGCGAGGTAATCGGGATTTTAATCTGTTGTCAGGTTTCCAGAAATTTTTTAAGCCGTACATCAGTAGAGTTACATTAACCCAAGCCGATATACTTGTTGAAATCGCAATGCCAATGTGACCAAGTGGTCCAAATAGAATAAGTGAAAAAACGATATTCACAATAACCGTTACCCCTGCTATAAGCATTGGAGTTTTTGTATTTTCTCTAGCAAAGTATCCAGGTTGTAAAACTTTAACCAGTACGTATCCGGGTATGCCTAATGCAAATCCAGCTAATGCAAATGCAGTCAATGTTGCATCTTCCTTTGTAAAAGCTCCATGTTGAAAAAGAGTGGAAATTATTGGATAGGGAATCAGAATGAGTGCAACCGATGCTGGAATAGTCAAGAGCATTGCAAGCTCTACTCCTCTATTCATACTTTTAATTGCTCCGTTTTCATCGCCTCTCCTTAATCTTTTTGTGACTTCTGGTAAGAGTATAACACCGAGTCCAACTCCTATGATTCCTAATGGTAGTTGGTAAACTCTTTCAGAGTAATATAAGTACGAAATAGCACCTTCTCTAAAAGAGGCTATAACACTTCCTACAAGAAGATTGATTTGCTGTATTCCTGCCGCCAAAACCCCGGGTCCCATTAGAAGAAAAAGTTTCTTAATTTGTGGGCTGATTTTAGGCTTGCATAATTTGATATGAAGCCCCTTTCGAAGACAGGTCAAGTATAGAGCTCCTAATTGTAAAAACCCTGCAATAAAAACGCACCATGCTGCAACGTTTGCGTATTTTACTGAGTCTCCCTTAATTCCAGAAACTCCAGAAAAAACAAGTAACCCTATCAAAAAGGTCATATTTAGTAGAATAGGAGCCGCGGCCGGCATCCCGAAAATTTTCACTGTATTTAATACTCCGCTAAGATGAGCAACTAATGCCATGCAGAGGAGATAAATGAATGTTATTTTGGATAGTGTAACAGTGAGGCTAAATGTATCAGGATGATTCCTATAAATTTTTAAACTTGTATCGACATCCTCAGATGATTTTATGATTGCCCTGCCTTTGACGTGTGTGAAGTTGTTTTCCTTTGGCAAAGCTAATTTTTTTATCCATTTTCCTTCTTCGTTTACCCATTTTAATTCATTAAATAAGATTAATTTTTCCTGATTTTTTCCGGTTATAACCAAGTCATTTATTTCTATATTTTTCTTATCGTTAATGACAAAGTAGATATTTTTTGACCCTTTGATTTTAATGTTGAAGGGAGTTGCCTCGCCTAAGAAATTTTTATCCGCTTGTAAAGTTTTTGCAGCTTTGAAACCAGGTGCGTGTACCATTGTTATCCAGCTCATCAATGGAATGGCTATGACGGTCATCAAAAGAAGAACAATTGTTAAAATAGAGAAAGTTTGACTAGCAAAACGAATTGCCTCTTTTTGTCCTTTTGATGTTAACTCCTTACTAAATAATGGAACAAAAGCAGAGTTAAATGCACCCTCTCCGAAAATTCTTCTAAATATGTTTGGGAATTTAAATGCGGCAAAAAAAGCGTCTGCTGCATGACCGGTTCCTAGAAAATATCCCATAAAGATATCTCTAACGAATCCAAGTATTCTACTTAGAGCGGTAAATCCGCTCACTGTTGCCATGGATCTTAAGAGTGACATTATAAAAACCCTAAATTTACTTTTAGCTGTATTTATGACTTGCTCGTTTAAGCCGATCCATGATGGCAAGGCCTATCCCTCTCTCGGGAATAGGTTCTGAAATGATTTCATCGACTCCTAATTGATCTAGTTTTCTAAGAGCAAAAAAGAACCTTACTGCGGCTTCAGGCAGCTTACCTGAACCCGGACTAAGAGTTTCAATTTGTACCCATTCACATAGTTCAAGATAACCATCTTTTTTTTGCCCTCTATAGCTAAGCAGTGCATATTTTTTGGATGGTTCAGGCGTGAAAGTATCTGGAGAACTAACTATTCTCAAAGGTGTTATTGGAGCGTAGTGCGAATCTAGTTGTCCTGGAGATGTTGGTTCTTTTGATCTTGTTTTTGATTTAGGGTTTTTTTCTATCTTACCAAATTTTTTAAGCATTTCTGGAGTTACAGGTCCTGGTCGAAGGATCTGAATGCTTGGCTTTTTTCTACCTGTAACTGATTCTATTTTGATGATAGTCGACTCTACGCCTTCAGAACATGCTCCTCCATCAATTATTAATGGAACTTTACCTGAAAGCTCAGATAGAACGGCATTAGCGGAGGTAGGTGAGATACTACCAAACCGATTAGCACTTGGAGCGGCTATTGGTAGTTCGAATGTATTTATTATTTCTGCAAAGATTGGATTTTTTGATCTTCTGACGGCAACTGTGTCTAATCCCGAAGTAACAATTCCTGGAACAATTTCTTTTTTCGGTAAAATAAAAGTGAGTGCTCCTGGCCAGAATTCATTGATTAAAGTTGATAGAGTAGCTTCAATTTCTTCAGGAATATCGGCGATTGTTCTGAGCATTTTTTCACCTGATACATGAACTATCAAGGGGTCNAATTCTGGTCTCTCCTTGGCCTCAAATATTTTTGCGCAGGCTTTGGCATCCAAAGCATTCGCTGCTAAACCATAAACTGTTTCTGTAGGAAGGGCGACGATAGATCCTTTTTCTAGGTAATCTACCGCCAAAGAAACAGATTCTCTAATTCCTTGCTGATTTCCTGTTTCTATTATTACAGTTTCCATTAAATTCTTATTAAAAGTCGCGAATCGTAGGCTTTCGTCAATGTTGCATGTTGTGCGATTCGTTGCACGTTTTGTCTATGGCGCTAAATTAGTAGAAATGATTGAGCATTTTCGTCATACTCCAATGAATATATTGTTGATAGGTTTTATGGGCAGCGGTAAAACAACTATTGCTAATAGGTTGGCTAATAATTTGGGGTTTGAATTCATAGATACTGATGAATTAATAGAAAAAAATGCNTCTAAGTCTATTAATGAAATATTTACAGATGAAGGAGAAAGTGAATTCAGAAAGTTAGAATCTCAGGTCTTGGGTGAACTTGAGGGACGAGAAAGAATGGTAATTGCTACTGGAGGAGGCATTGTGAGTAGTGATGATAATATTAAACGCCTTCGAAAAATTGGAATTGTCTTTTGGTTGGATGCTGGTGTGGATTCAATACTTGAAAGAGTTTCCAGAAATAGTGATAGGCCTTTACTTAAAACNAATGATCCTAGAAAAACGATATTAGCTCTTTTAGATCAAAGGCATAAAAATTACAGTGAATGTTCTGATGAGCGAATGCCTACAGATGGCTTAAGTATTGAAGAGGTCTCTTTTGGTATTTCTGAAACTGCAAGGCTCTGGTTCGCTAAAAGAGGTTAACATTATATGGCGATGGAGCTTGAAGAAAAAGTTAAGCTGATTGCCAAAGACCTTGGTTTTGATGACTGNAGATTTACCAAAGCTAAGGAAGCGACGCATGCCCAAGAGTTTCAAAAATGGTTGAATGAAGATAAGAACGGAGACATGGAATGGATGGAGAATAACCCTGAGAGAAGAAAAGACCCTCGTCTCCTAGTTGAAGGAGCCTCTACAGTTATTGTTCTTGCTTTAAATTATTTTCCAACAGAGAAAGTTGAGTTGAATAAATCTGGAGTTGGAAGGTTTGCGAAATATGCTTGGGGAAATGATTATCATAACGTTATAGATAAAAAGTTAAAGAATTTTGCCAAGGCTCTAGANGAATTAGGAGGAGAGCAAAGATTTTATGTTGATTATGGACCAATTCTTGAACGCGATTTTGCTACAGATGCTGGTGTTGGTTGGAATGGCAAGAGCACTGTTCAAATTCATCCAAAATTAGGCACTTGGTTTTTTNTAGCNGAGTTGGTTACAACTCTTAATCTAAATCCTGACCAACCTATGCCCAATAGGTGTGGGACTTGCACTAAATGCATTGATTGTTGTCCTACAGATGCAATCACGGCTCCCAATAAAATGGATCCTAGGAGATGCATTTCATATTTTACTATTGAACACAAAGGTTCTATTCCATTGGAATTTAGAGAATCCATAGGAGATAGGGTATTTGGTTGTGATGANTGTCTTGAGGTTTGCCCATGGAATCGTTTTGCCAAAGCGTCAAAAGAGGCAAAATTCGCTACAAGAGAATTTGTAGGGATGCCTTTAATTCAATTTCTTGGTTTAAATGAGAGTGGTTTCAGGAGTTTGTTTAGAAGATCGCCCGTCAAAAGATTAGGCCGAGAGCGCTTTCTTAGAAATGTTTGTATAGCGATAGGTAATTCCGGAAAAGAGAAGGATATACCTCACCTCAGAAAAGTTATAGCTGAAGAGAGTGAGATGATTAAGGAGCATGCAAAATGGGCAATTGATGCCATTAAGTCTCGTTCATCACTTGTTCATAATTGATCTTTTCTATTCTTGGAATTGAATTTGTTACAAAATAGTTGGAATATAATAGTTCCTCCTTAACCCTCTCATATTTCAGAGATGCTCTTTAAATATTATAAGCCTATTGCAACTGTTGTTTTTTTCTCTTTGTATACTTATCCCTTTAAGTCATTGGAAGCTCAGTCCGAGGCTTTTGATGATAATTATCAGATACCAGAAGATTCTGAACTAAAGACAGGCACTGGACCTATTATACAGGTTTCTTTCGATGAGGAAATTGCGCCAGGTTTGATTGAAGGTGATTGGCAAATTTTAGATCGCATAGAAAATGAAAATGGGGACTCAGAGGATTATCCAACCGATGCGTCTGGTAACATTTGGATTGATTCTGACTTTGATATTGATTCCTCAAATGTAGGGCCATGGTTTGTTGCTCCCATTCCTATTCAGTCAGGTGCTATCGACGCATTCCCTGGTCTTGATAATGAACTCTTTGGAATTGATGAGGCAGATAACGGAGAAAACTTAGTCACCACTTACTTATTTAGAAATAAGTTTTCACTTGATGATAAAGAAGCGAAATTCTCAGATTGGGAAATTAATTATTTAGCAGATGATGGAATTATAGTTTACATCAATGAGGAAGAAGTTTTTCGTTCCCCAGCAATTCCAGAAGGAAATGTCACTACACTAACTCCTGCGATTGCCGGAGTGAATAATGAGGCTAATTACATATCTGCACGGGTTGATTTAGAAGGTTTGATGATTGTCGGAGATAATCAAATTGCTGTAGAATTACACCAAGCTGGAAATTCGAGTAGTGATGTTGGATTTGATTTAAATATTTCACCCCTATCAAACGGTGATAGTGGATCCGGCTCCTTTGGTTATGTTGACGATCCATTTAATGGTCCTTTTGATACGACAGCGCCCAACAATGCTAATGGAAATATTGGGCAAGGTGTTGGTGTAGACGGAACAAATGCTGCATACATTCAAGTTGGAGGTGGCTGGTTTTTTGGTCCTGTAACCTCTGCGGGGGCTTGGAGAAATAGTATTAGCCTAGACGCAAGCTCTGAACTGGAGATTAGTTTTAAGTATCGATTAGTGGTCTCTGAAAACTATGAGGAAGATGAGTACGGTGCGGTAATATTTGCTGTTGATGGCAATTTTATCGGGGATGGAGGTGATGAAATTGAGAGGCTATCGGGAGAGGGGCAGTCCGATACTGGATGGAAAACTTTTAAAACCCAAGTTTCCCTAGATGCCGGTACTCACACTATTGATTTAGGTGTTTACAACAATCGTGCTAATTCGGGTAACGAACTAACTGATGTCTGGTTTGACGATATAGTTATTAATTATTCTGGTGGTGGATCTCGATCAGGGGTTCTCGAGAATGATTTTATTGATGAGCCGACTTCAGTTACAGAGATAGAAAGTAATCCTTCTCACGGCACCTTATCAATGAATGACGATGGGACATTTACATACTTACCAGAAATTGACTTTTTTGGTGTTGATCAATTCTCTTATCGCATAGTTGATAGTGAGGGGCGGAGTGATCCAGCTTTAGTGACTATAAATGTGGAATCTGTGAATGATCTTCCTCAAATATCTAATCGCTTATTTTCTATTACCGAGGATCAAATTTTGGGTATTACATTGAATTCTTCTCTTGAGCTGACTGGTTCTGACGTTGAATCTCAATCATTAAAGTATTCGGTCGGAACGCAACCTGCGAATGGATCAGTAATCATTAATTCAGATGGGAGTTTTAATTATACCCCTGAAGAAAACTTTAGCGGTACTGACGTATTCAGTTATTTAGCTTCAGATGGCGAGGACTTTTCTTTACCCTCAACAGTAGAAGTTCAAGTGCTACCTGTTAATGATCCTCCATTAGCATTAGACGACAATTTTTTAATTATCGAAAATACTACTTTGCTAGTTTCTCAGCTTTCAAATTCGCAGCCTCAACTGATATTGGAAGAAGACTTTGATAGTGGTGTTAGTTTTGAGTTTTCAGGTAATGTTGAAATTGAATCAACGGGGCGATTTTCTTCACTCAATGGTTTTGATGAACAGTTTCTTAGAAATAGCACCTCTGGTAACCCTGCAGAATCAACAACTATAACCATAGATAACCTTCCTCCACACGATAGAATTTCTTTGGGTTTTGTTCTTGCTATAATTGATTCTTGGGAAGGTGATATTTTTTCAGTATCCATTGATGGCGTACCTGTTTTTTCTCATAGCTTTAGTAATAGCGGATTACCCAACTCTCAGAGTTATATTCCATCCGATGGTGTTGAAATAGCTAGAACGGCAGACTTAGGGTTTTCCTCTGGGCCTAGTTCTCTTGACTCAGCATATGATTTAAGAAATGAGCCAATTTTGAAAGATATTCCTCACAGTTCAGACTCTTTATCAATTGAGATATTTGCTAGTGGTTCGGGTTGGCAAGGGGGAGATGAGGCATCTTGGGCGATTGATAGTTTCGAGTTAATGTATTTCAAATCATCAAATGTTGATTTAGTTAGTGTGGGATCTGATTGGTCTTATTTAGATGATGGTTCAGACCTAGGAAATACTTGGAAAGAAATTGATTACAATGACGATTCGTGGAGCGTTGGAGGTGCTAAATTGGGTTATGGAGATGACAATGTTTCAACTATTATAAGTTATGGTGATAACGATGATGAGAAATATATTACTACTTACTTTAGGCATTGGTTTGAAGTAGATGATCTCGAGAGGATTGAGTCGCTCCAAATAGGCTTGCTTAGAGATGATGGAGCTGCTGTTTACATTAATGGAGAGGAGGTGGTCCGTTCAAACTTAGTTCCTGATGCAGGTTTCGAAGATGTTTCTATAGAGGTTGTTGGAGAAGATGATGAGTTGACTTACTTTGAATTTGAGGTGGATCCCTCAGTGTTAATCGATGGAGATAACATTGTTGCAGTCGAAGTTCATCAAACTAGTAGCACGAGCTCTGACTTAGGTTTTGATATGCGTTTAACTGCGACTCTCAGTAAAGGGTCCTCAATTTTAACCAATGACATAGACGCAGAAAATGATGATTTAAAAGTTTCCCTACTTGCTCCACCAGAACATGGGAAACTTGAGTTGAATCAAGATGGAAGCTTCAGCTATATGCCGAATTTAAATTACGAGGGAAATGACGCTTTTGAGTACACTGTATCAGATGGTGAGTTTTCAGATAATGGTAAAGTACTTATCGTGGTTGAATCTGGTCCGAATGATCTACCAATATCTTTTGGAGAAGAATTTCAGGTCCTAGAGGATAATTTTCTCCAAGTTGATGCTGGAGACGGTGTCCTTGAGAATGATTATGACCCCGATGGTGTCGATATTTCCGCAATATTAAATTCTGATCCCCAAAATGGTTCACTTAGTTTCTCAGAAGATGGGTCTTTTATTTACATACCAAATAAAAATTTTTCTGGTCAGGATCAATTTACTTATCGGGTTGCCGATATATTAGGTGATGCACCTTATGTGACGGCAACTATTAATGTATTACCTTTGAATGATCCACCTATTGCGACTGACGATAATTATTTAACTCCTTTGGATAGTGAATTTTCTATAAATATTTCATCATTGATTGAAAACGATTTTGATCCTGATGGAGACGAACTGAATGTTAATATTTTATCTGGAACTGAGTCTGGACAATTGATCGAAAAAGAAGATGGCAAGGTAACCTTTGTGCCAGAGCCAGGTTTTTCTGGTTTAGCAAAATTTAATTATGAAGTGTCAGATGGTGAATTCACGTCTGATCCTGCCAACGTAACGATCAGAGTAAATTCACCCCCAATAGCAACGATTAAACGATATGTAGTTTACGAGGATTCCGTTTTACAGAGAGATGATGAATTTGGTTTGATTTCAAAAAGCACAGACTCTGAACTCGATGATTTGAGTGTAGTTCTGATTAGCGAACCGCAGCATGGATTACTTTCTCTTTCCAAGGATGGAAGCTTTGATTATACACCTGAGGCTGACTATAGTGGATTCGATGTTTTTGAGTTTGCTCTTAACGATGGTTATCAAAACTCAACTCCAGTTCAATGTCAGATTTATATTATTGATGTAGATGATGCCCCAGTTGCTAAAGATGATGATTTTTTTGTTCTGATTGGTCAATCTATTAGTATTCCATCTGACAAAGGAGTCCTTGCTAATGATCGTGACATTGAAGGTAATTCGGCTGAGGCAAATTTAGTTGAATATTTAGGACAGGGCACGCTTAATCTGAATGCTGACGGATCTTTTGATTACACTCCTGCAGAAGGATTTTCAGGAAAAGATTTTTTCAAATACAATTCTATAGCTAATGGTAAAGTCTCCAAAATAGCTACTGTGGAACTAGAGATAGGGGGTCCGGACGATACAGTAATTATTAGCGAAATCATGTACAACCCTTCATCAGGTGACCCTTCTGAGGAATATATTGAATTGCATAATCTTGGTTCTGGCCCTGTCCCGCTGAAAGGTTGGAGTTTTAGTTCTGGGGTTAATTTTAAATTTCCTGAAGTAAGTATTCTTCCTGGTGAGTATTATGTGATTGCAGCAAACCCTGAAAAATTTGTATCCACCTATGGTGTTCTTGATAATTTAATTGGGCCTTGGGAGGGGCAGTTAAGTAATAGAGGAGAAAGACTAAGAATTAAAGACGCGCTAGGTGACGAAGTTGATGATGTGACATACTCTGATCAAGGAGATTGGGCCATTAGAATGAGTGAAGACGATCCCAGTGTGCTCAGAGATGAGAATGGGTGGAAATGGAGCACACCTGCTGATGGGGGTGGAGCATCATTGCAATTAGCGAACATTAATGTTTCTAACAAGTATGGACAGAATTGGTTCACTGGAAATTCACCAACCCCAGGAAGTAAAAATGATACTTCATTAACGCTTAATGCTCCTCTAATTTTGAACGTAAGACATAGTCCTCCTGTACCTCGCTCTGGGCAAGAAGTAGTTGTAAGTACTAAACTAAGAGGAGTCGAAGATTTTAATTTAGAAGCAAATTTATATTGGAGGGTTTCAACTTTAGATCCTGGTGATTTTATTGAGTCCACAATGCAAGATCAAGGTATTAATGGAGACCTTAAATCAGGGGATGGTATATTTAGTGCTCTAGTCCCGGCTCAAGACAATGAAACTGTGATTGAATTTTATATCAAATCAACTGCTGGTGATTCAGTTAGAAGATGGCCAAACATTGGAAAAAGTGCAGAAGGTCCTAACGCGTTATTTCAATTTGATGATGAGAGTTTTTCTGGCTCCCAGCCAGTTTATAGAATGGTTATGACAGCCATTGAGGATAGAGATTTTCGTTTTCGTAATTTCAATAGTTCTAGTGATGCACAAAAGAATGCAACTCTAATAGTTAGGCAGGGCGAAGACTACGATATACGATACCAATGTGGTGTTCGGGTCCGGGGGGCTGGAAGTAGGACGAGAAATCCTCGGAACAATCGCCTTAATATTCCACGCGATAACCCTTTAAGTGGAACAACCAAAATTAATTTAAATAGCCAATATATTTATCTTCAACTTTTAGGTTCTCGTTTAGCGAGTTTGTCAGGAATTGAAGCTGCATCAGCAAGACCTGTTCAGTTGAGGTATAATGGGGTTAATAGAGCCAATGATAACGATAATGAACGTCGATATGGTTCGTATCTTCATGTCGAAGCTATTGATGGTCAATGGGCGGATGACCATTACCCAAATGACCCAGGAGGTAATATTTATTCTAAGGCTCGTCCTGATGTGAAATGGTCTATCAGGTCAACCGAGGCACTGGGGCCAGATTCTAATCGTTATCGTTCTGACGGCTGGTCAAAAGGCTCGAATGAATCATTAGATGATTGGTCTGACTTGCATCGTTTCATGAGAGTTATGAATAACACTTCAAGCGATGAATATTTTCAAGGTGTTTCTGAAGTGGTAGATGTTGAGCAATGGACCCGTTGGTTTGCCTTTATGACTATCGTGCTTAGTAGAGAAACTAATTTATCTAATGGAACAGATGATGATTACAAATTGTATAGTGGGTTAGAAGATAAGCGATTCAAACTAATTCCGCATGATTTTGATACGATTTTTGGACTTGGTGATACGGACACGGATCCTGATGATTCTATTTTTCCTGCAATTACGAATTTCGGAGGTCAAACGATGCCGCAGTTGAATGAGTTTTTTAACGAGCCAAAAGTTCTGAGGCTCTATTATAAAAATCTTGAGGCTCTTTTGAGTACGGTTTTTTCTAAAGATAAATTTGATAGCCTTGTCGAAAATTCTTTAAACTGGCTCCCCGAAGATAGTGACGTTTTGAGTGATGTTATAAGTTTTATGGATGACCGTAGGGCATACATTCTTTCCCAAATATCAGGAGGGTTTACAGCACAAAGCTCACTATCGAGTTCTAATAGTTTTGCTAGAACAACTGACCAAGGTTTAACAGGTTTAGAGGGGACCTTTGATGCAAAGCTAACTACCGAAATAAGAGTTAATGGTATGTCGGTTCCACTCAATAGGAGAGATGGTACATGGGATGGAGATTTGGCAGAAACTGAGGTAGTTTTTTCTGCTGGTTCAGAATGGAAATATTTAGATGACGGCAGTGATCAGGGTATAGAATGGCGCCATTCTGACTTTGATGATTCTAGTTGGAAAGAAGCCAGAA
The DNA here is from genome assembly GCA_002705125.1 of Verrucomicrobiales bacterium. Taxonomy (GTDB): domain Bacteria; phylum Verrucomicrobiota; class Verrucomicrobiia; order Verrucomicrobiales; family DEV007; genus EC70. Next base: position 23,000 of record PAHQ01000099.1, read on the forward strand.
CTAAAATGGGCTATGGTGATAGGGGAGAAGTGACTACGCTCTCTTTTGGAGATGATCCTGATAATAAGTATATTACTACTTATTTCAGGAAGAGTTTTGATGTAGTTGACACTGAAAGATTTTCAAGCCTTAGAATTGAATTGCTTTATGATGACGGAGCTGCGGTTTATCTAAACGGCGTTGAGCTGGTTCGAGAAAATTTAGAACTTGATTCTAATCATTTGAGCTTGGCTACAGATACTGTAAGAAACGCAACCTTTCAAAATTTTAACATTAGCTCAGAAGTTCTGAAAAATGGAAATAACGTTGTTGCTGTAGAAATTCATCAAAGAAGTCCTAGTAGTAGAGATATTAGTTTCGATTTAGAATTATTAGGACTTGGCCCCGTTCCTTTAATGTCACCTGGAGTAAATCAAGTCACCGTTGAAGCATTTGATTCTGAAGGTAAAGTTATAGGTTCTGATTTAGTGCCAATTTGGTATGATACTGAGGAAACTAGTTTGGTTCAGCCAATTGAAGAAGATGTGACCTGGAGTCTTGAAGCTAGCCCATATCTTATTGATGGAGATTATGAGGTTCCCTCAGGCTTTACTCTAATTATTGAACCAGGTGTAACTGTTTATTTTTCAGAGGGCTCAAGACTGACTGTAAAAGGAAAGCTAATAGCTGAAGGGGCAGATTTTAACCCGATTACATTTACTAGTCAGCCTAATTCTACAAGAGGTTGGGAAGGAATATATTTTGAGGAAACATTAGAAAGTAATAAATTATCAAATTTCATACAAGATAGATCTGATGATGGTGACCAATCCATTAATATATCGAGTTCTAGGCTTCATCTAGAAGAAGTAACCTGGACAGGGACGGATAAAACAATACTTGAACTAAGCCATCCTCAAGTAGATGTCATTAATTGCAATTTTCCGTCTACTTCAGGTGAAGAGGTTATACACGGTGAGAATCTTGATGGTGATGATTTCTTTAACCTTTCTGGAAATTCTTTTGGTACATCTTCAGGTTATAATGATATAATTGATTTTTCTGGCGGGAGAAGGCCTGGGCCGATTATTTATGTTATCAATAATACTTTTTTTGGTAGCACCGATGATTGTTTGGATTTTGATGGAATTGATGCGCACATTGAAGGTAATAAATTTTTTAATGTCCACAAAGATGATCCTGAAAGAGAAAGTAGTGCTGCTGCTATTGCTACAGATGGTGATGCTCACCTGACTGTGATTAGGAACCTTTTCTATGATGTTGACCATGCATTACTTCTTAAAAATAATAGTGATGCAATATTCGAGAATAATACCGTTGCTAGGGTTGGCGTTGCTTCCATTAGTTTTGATGAGCCTTTAAGAGAGGGAGTCGTTCCAGGTCGGAAAGTTTCTGTACGTGGCAATATATTTGATTTAGATGCACCTTTATTTGCACATCAATTTTCAGAAGGACAAGAAAATGATCCAGAAATAATTGCCGAAAAAAATATTCTTCCAGAAGAAAGCTTAGACCTCGGTCAAGGGAATATTGCAAGTGACCCTCTATTTGCTGATTTAAACTCTTTAAACTTTTCCATTAGTAATGGATCACCCGCTGTTGGATCAGGTATTAATGGTCTCGATATGGGTTGGAATATTCCTTTTGGTGCTTCAATTAGTGGAGAGCCTAATTCAATAACTCGGAAAAATAATGCACAAATTAGTGTTTATATTCCTGGCATTTCAGGCATCCAAGATAATGGTACTTTTACTACCGAGTATCGTTGGAGATTAAATAATCAAGAGTGGTCAGAGCCTGTGAATATTGATCAGATGATAGAGCTTGAGCAACTAACAGAAGGCCCTCAATTTGTTGAAGTCTTAGGGAAAAATTCTGCCGGAAAATGGCAGGAAAATTCGACAAGGTCAAAAACTTGGGTTGTTAATAATAATGCTTCAAGATTAGTCATCAACGAGATCCTTGCAGACAATCAGGGATCATTCAATCATGAGGGAACTTTTCCTGATTACATCGAATTATGGAATGATAGTGATTTCACCAAAGTTCTTTCTGGCATGGTTATTTCTCAGGATAATGATATTAGTTCTGGCTTTCAGTTTCCAGCTGGAACAGTCATTGGGCCGAATCAATTTTTTACGATATATGCCAATGATCCTGATGGCACAACTGGCCTGCATATTGGTTTTGGTTTAGATCGTGATGGTGAATCAATTTCTCTTTTTGAATCACTTCAAAACGGAGGAAAAATTATTGACAGTATTGAGTTTGGTAGCCAGCTCACAGACAAATCCATTGGAAGGTATGGAAGGTATGGTGAATTTGCTTTAATGCTACCCACTCCAGGTTCGGCTAATAATTCAAAGCTTCCAATAGCCCCGAGTGGAGGTATAGTAATCAACGAATGGTTATCAAGTAGCGGTGTTGTTTTTGATAATGACTTTTTAGAGCTCTATAATAATTATAATTACCCAGTTCACCTTGGGGGGATGTCTTTAAGTGATGATCCTAATAATTTTCCACAAAAATACATTATTCCTCAATTAAGTTATATCGAGGCGAACGGGTTCACTAAATATATTGCTGACGACGATTTGAATCAAGGCTCCCCACATCTAAACTTTTTTCTTTCCAAAATTCAGGATGAGATAGGTCTTTTTGATGCCAATGTAAATGAAATTGATCGGATTGATTATGCTAATTCATTAGATAATATATCTCGAGGTAGGGTTTTAGATGGTAATAATTTTTTAACGTCTTTCCAATTACCAACTCCTGGTTATTCAAACGAGTCTGACCTTTTTGAAGAACAAAAAATTATTCAGAGTCTTAGAATAACTGAAATAATGTATAATCCTCTATCAGGTGCAGACGGCGAATACATTAAATTAGAGAACATTGGAGAGGAAACAATTCCACTTGGAAATCTACGCTTTGTGGAAGGAATTAATTATGAATTTCCTGAATCGACTCTTGACCCAGGTCAGTCGGTTTATGTGGTTAAAAATATTGAAGTATTTGTTTCAGAAAATGGTGAAACTCCGAATATATCTGGTGAATACACTGGTAAGCTTGATAATGGTGGTGAAAGAATTCGTATTGAATTGGCTTCAATTTCTGCCGGAGTTCATGATTTTGAATATGACGATGAATGGTACCCTGAAACAGATGGGCTAGGCTCCTCTCTAATTATAGTTGATTCCAACGCTCCAATAATGAGTTGGGGTATTAATGATAGTTGGAGTATCTTTACTCCCGAAATTAATGATGCATATGGGAAATGGGCTGTAGATCAATTTGGAGAAGAGTTTCTAGCTCAAACGGGTATTATGGATGACCCTGACCAAGATGGAATTTCAAATCTTTTAGAGTATATTTTCGCACTAGATCCTCTTAATCAAGATCCGAAGAATTTACTCCCCCAAGTAACAAGAGATGATAAAAATATATTTCTTACATATACAATTTTAAAATCACTAGATGATTACAAGGTCAGGGTTCAGGTTTCAAATGACCTTTCTAATTGGAGGTATGCTCCTGACGAAGTAGTTTATCAGGTAATTTCAGAGGGTGATATAATGCAAACAGTTAGAGCTAGTTTACAATTTAATTTCAGCGATGATGATAGTTCAAGAACTCGTTTTATGAGAATAACTGTAAATTAGATTGATTTCATAGTAGCATATTCATTCAATAAATTAATGAAGAGAATTTTGTTCAATGTTTTTTTTTTATTACTGATTCAATTATTTCTTGGAATGCTTTTGGCTGACGAGTCTGATGCTAATGATAATGCCTCAAAAGTTTCTTCGATAATTAGTAATGCCAGTTTTGAAGAAGGTCAGGATGATAATGCAGAAGATTGGGTTTTTACAAATACTCAACCTCCTTTAAGGTCAGATTCAGATGCAAATACTGGATCTTACAGTGCATACGTTAAACTTGAAAATATAGGAAAGACTCCTAGCGAAGCCCATATTCTAAAAACAATCGAGGGAAATATACTAAGTGCTTTAAACTATGAATTTACTTTTTTTGTAAAACAAATCAAACAAGGAACAGGCGGCTATATTCAACAATATTTAATTGAATGGTTCAACGAAGATGAACAAAAAGTTGAAGGTACAGGGTTTAAAAAATTCAGTGGTAAGTTGGGTGAGTGGAAAGAAATAGTGGTACCTGATGTCGAAATTCCAGAAAATGTTCGTTCGGTAAAATTACTTTTTCGATTTGTCACTGGAGCTATCGAAGGTGGTTCTGGAGAGGTCTTTATTGATGATATCAACTTCAGAGCTGATGATAGTGTGGATGCCTTGATTGCAGCGATTAACCGCAAAGTAGACCAAGCACAGTTTGATGTTGCTCTAGAATTAATTGACAGTTTCTTAACTTTATATCCTAGAGAATCTAAGTCTGATGGAGTGAGAGTTTTAAAATCTAGGTTAAAGAAATTTCAAAATTTGGATGAAAATGCTGAATAATAAATCAGCCGAATTTTTCTGAGAGGATTTCTTTTCTGAAATTAAATATTTTTTGTAATTTATTTTTNACATATACAGCGTGTGCAATGTCACCCAATATCCCAAAAGGAAGTGAGTAATTAACTTGATCTTTCAAAAGTGTACCGTTTTCGGTTGATTCAAATTGATGCAAGTGATGCCAAAATTTGTAAGGTCCACTTCGTTGCTCATCAATAAACTGTTTTCCATCTGTGACAGCTTTTATTTCAGTAACCCATCTNTTCCATATCATNGGAGCCACNCTTATTTTGTAAGTCACNATCTGACCTTCATGCATGGGTGCTGGTTTTCCAGAAGTGATACGAAATTCCAAATCTGGTGGAGTAATTTCGTTAAGATTTTCAGGTTTTGAAAAAAATTCCCAAGCNTCTTCNATTGGTACTGGTATTTCTTGGGACTGATTAAGGGTATATATTTTCAAGTCTAAATAATTTCAGTGTTCGTTCAACTCTAGTATGTCAACTTTAGATAACGAATCAGACGTTAAAAAGGTTTTAATTACTGGAGCCTCAAGCGGAATTGGCAGAGAAGTTGCAAAGGCTCTTATTGCCCGAAAACATGCAGTTTTTCTAACTGGAAGAAATGAATCAAGATTGAACCAAATAGAAGGATCTACGGGAATCTTAGCAGGTGACCTTACATCCCCAGCTTTTGTCTCTAACCTTGTTGAATCCTGCAACGTGTCACTCGGAAATATTGATGTATTTGTTCATTGTGCCGGTGTAGGGCTCATCAAAAAAGTTAAAGATATGACGGACCTTGATTTTGTAAGAGTCACTAATANAAACATGAGGGCAACTTTTCTGATNGCTCAAAAAATTGGAGAAATGATGGCAAAATCTGGTGGGGGGCGCTTCATTTACACGCCTGGAATTCTTGGTAGATCTCCGATGAGCGGTGCCTCGGCTTATTGCGCCAGTAAATTTGGTGCAATTGGTTTTCTTAAATCAATGGAGCTCGAATATCGTTCCAAAGGTATTCAGTTTTCTTACTTTTATTTTGGAGGTGTTGATAGCCCTTTTTGGGATGAATTAGAGATGAATGTTGTTCGCGACAAAATGATACCAGCTTCTTATGCAGCTTCATCAATTATAAATGTAATAGAGAGTCCTGATCACCTAGTCACAGGAGATGTGGTTATCCAGCCACAATCTCACCAACTTTGAATTTAATCTGCTAATCTTTGCAAAAGCCCACGGTAGCGTTCCTTGGTATCAATATTTTTAACAGCCATTGCGGCGGCTTTTTTTTGGCCTACCAGTACTACTACCTGACTTCCTCTGGTTATTGCTGTGTAAAGAAGGTTTCTCTGGAGCAATAAAAAATGTTGTGTGCTTACAGGTATAACAACACAAGGAAATTCACTTCCTTGGGATTTGTGTACTGTAATAGCGAAACCTGGTGAGATTTCATCAAGCTCACCAGGTTCGTATGAAACAGTTCTTTGTCCGCTAAATTGTATTATGACTTTTCCAGGGTCTGTAGAGATTTCTATTACTTTTCCAATGTCTCCATTTAATGTTTCCTTNTCGTAATTGTTTCTTGTTTGAATAACTTTATCTCCTACTCTGTACCGAGCTCCAAACCTTTCAATTTCAAACGTTGATTCGCTTGCAGGGTTCAATGAATCTTGAAGTTTTCTGTTTAGTGCTTGTGTTCCCAAGCTCCCTCTATGCATTGGTGTTATAACTTGGATATCATTAACTGGGTCCAAACCTAATTTTTCTGGAACCCTAAGGCTGACAATGTTTGCGATCGTTTCGGCTGTTTTATCAGGTTCGTCGGAACTGATGAAAAAGAAATCTGAGTTAGGATTATTTCTTGCTGATTTGGACAATTCTATTGGCAATATGCCTTCGTTGATTTCGTGTGCAGCTGTTATAATNCGACTCTCTGAGGATTGTCGAAATATTTCATTGAGTCTTGCGACTGGCAATTCGTTGCTCTGAATCATGTCTGAGAGTACACTTCCAGGCCCCACTGAAGGTAATTGATCNACNTCACCAACTAAAATCAAATGAGCATTTTTTGGTAANGCTCTTAGAAATGATGACATGAGTTGAATGTCAATCATAGATGCTTCGTCAACGATGAAAAGGTCACCTTCAACAGGATTATTTTCATCATGAGCAAATTTTCCTGATTGACCTTTAAATTCGAGTAATCGGTGGATCGTTGAAGCCTCTAGTCCAGTGGTTTCAGACATTCTCTTGGCCGCCCTTCCAGTGGGTGCGCATAATATTGGAGCTACCTTCTTGGCTCGTAAAATCATTAGTACACTGCGAAGAATTGTTGTTTTTCCAACTCCAGGCCCCCCCGTAATAATCAAGACTCTTTCTCTTAGGGCTAATTCAACGGCTTTTCGTTGGCCCTCAGCTAATGGATAACCAATTTTTTTTTGGCACCAAGACAATGCTTTTTCAATTTCAACTTTTGGATAATCTGGTTTTTTTGACGCTAGATTTAAGATCTTTTGTGATACTATTTTTTCAGAGGCAATTAATTGTGGAGGNAATATCATAGGGACAGAGTTTATTTCATCTCTAATTACTTCACTCTTGGTAATTATTTTCTTTAGACAATCTTCTATCTTGATTTGATCGACGCCTAAAAGTTCAGTGGCTGACTCAATGAGTTCGGTTTCTGGTAAAGCACAGTGTCCATTGCCAGTTGCCGTTTGAAGAGCAAATTGCAGCCCGGCTTCAATTCTTGACCAATCATCAAAATTTATGCCTAACTTGGACGCAATTGTATCTGCAGTTTTAAACCCTACTCCATGTAAGTCATGAGATAATCTATATGGATTATTCTTAAGTTTNTTAATGCTTTCGTCGCCGTATGTTTTGTAAATTCGAACGGCTCGTGCTGTACTAATACCGTGCTGGTGAAGAAACACCATGATCCTTCTTACGGATTTCTGTTTTTCCCAAGATTTTTTTATCTCTTTTCTTCTTTTTGGTCCGATACCTTCTACTTCCTCTAATCTTTTGGAGCGATCATCAATGATATTAAAAACTTCAGGGCCAAATTTATTTACCAGCTTTTTAGCGTAGGTTGGGCCTATGCCGTCTATAAGACCACTTCCAAGATAGCGTTCAATACCTTTAAGGTTATCAGGTTCAGAAGTACTTATTTCTGATGCTCTGAATTGTGATCCGTATTGATCATCTTCTATCCACTCCCCTCGAGCTGCGATTTCTTCTCCCGCATTAGGAGCAGCACAATTACCGACTACTGTTTGAGTCTTANGCGCATCACTCATACTGACTCTTAGTACACAATAGCCATTTTCTTCATTGTGAAAGGTGACCCTTTCTATTGTTCCACTGAGAGTTTTTTCCTGCACTTACAAAGTAGTTTGCCTAAACTGTTGCACAAGTGGTAGCTTTTTTAATAATATTTAACCCTAAATTTTGGTATTTTTTTTCAAATAAGTGCTAAGATTCTTATTTAAACCAACGTATTTTTATTATTATGAAGATACTCAATATCTATAAGAAACATATACCCCTTATAATTATTCCTTTAGTTTTGACACTTTCAAGTGCCCAGGAGGACGATCCTCTTGGCCTTTCATCTAATACAGCACTACAAAAAATTAACTCTCAATATGGGCAGTATTTTGCTGATAAGATAGTTGAAATGCGTGGATTAAGGGGTCAAAGCCANCCAAGGGAGTGGACTGTAGTTGTGAATGATGAAAGAAGTCAGCTTAGATTGAGAACTGTTCGTGTGAGTGTTGAGAAATCAATCAATGAAGGAGAAAGCTCAAAATTTTATCCTAATAACTTGCCCACAGGTTTTGCTTCCTCAGNTAAAATTAAGATTGATTCAACTAAGGCTTTTCAAGTGCTTATAAAGGAAGCGCGTGCCGCAAAAATAGGTTTTGATTATGTCGATTATAAATTAAGAAGTCTTGAATTTGGTGATGAACCTATTTGGGTTTTATCAGCAATGAATGGNAAAGGTATTCTACTGGGTCAGGTTGTTATGTCAGCCTATGATGCAAATATATTTAGAACGGTTTGGTATTACAGAGGGGATAGGGGTTACATGAAAGTTGTTGATTCAGCACTCGATGGGATAAGAAAAAAACAACTTACTGATGAGGCGTTATCNTCTCCTGTGAGTAGTGACCAAGTTAACCCAAAAACTAATACCGGAGAAGTTTTACAACCTAATCAGTCTGATTCTTCAAATCTTGGAACTGAAGAAGCGGAGGTTAAACCGATACGTCCGAATTAAAATAATTTCAGTAGTGATACAAAATTTAATAAGTGGAATTAACTCTATAGTAAATCGTCTTGCCTTAGGTATTGTATTAATTCTCATTTTTGCAATTTTCATATATCCTTTTTTCTCTGGACGAAAAGAGGTTAAGCGAGTTGAAAACCAGATGGCAAGAATTGGCAAGGCGCTCGAATCNTATTATGCCGAAAATGGTTCGTGGCCATCATCAGGACCTGACTCTATAAATTCCGTGTTAAACGGTGTTGAGAGTCGTGAAGACCCTTGGGGAAAAGAGTATAGATATTTTTTTTCGAATGATGGATACGCTATCCAGTCCAGTGGCCCTGACAAGAGTTTTGCAGAGGGCCAAAAATTTGGGAAAGACGATTACTGGCACTCAAAGTCATTGAGGCAAAAGCGATAAAATGAATTCCTAAAGAGTAAATTTTTCGAGAGTTATTGATAACCTTTGCTTAATGAATATGCCCTACATTTAGTTAATGTTCTGCAGGCGGACAACCATATTAATAGTATTCCTGTTCGGTATTTGTACNGTTATACCTTCNCCGGTCCATNTAAAATTTNGGCATAATGTTTCTGGTAAGCCGNTANTTCTAGANTCATTGAGATATTCAAAATTAGGCGGTGAGGTTTTTTCTGTNAGCCGGCTTAGTTATTTAATTAGTGNCCTTTCTTTTCAAAGAGAGGATGGGACGTGGACCATTCCTAATAGAGAAATAATATGGATAGACGCATTTAAGCGTCGCGACACTTTTCTGATAAATGATTTACCAAAAAGTATTTATAAGGCTTGTAGGTTTTATATAGGTCTTGATGAATCTACTAACAATTTTCATCCAGATAAATATGGGCCAAAGCATCCTTTAAACCCTGCACTCAATAATTTGCATTGGAGCTGGCAGGGAGGATATATTTTTTTAGCATTGGAGGGACATTATCGTAAAAAAAGTAAAAGGAGTGGTTATTCCTTACATTTAGCAAGGAGTGCCAATCGGACATTGATCAATGTTCCTATGTTAATAAATCATAGTTCACCCACTTCAATTATAATCGATTTTGATCTAGCTTCCTTACTGTCATCTCCTCACCCATTAGTTTTTAATAAAGATGGGGAATCAACGCAT
>PAHQ01000100.1 GCA_002705125.1 Verrucomicrobiales bacterium
TCATCGTCATTATCCGATTGCCAAATTGAACCGAAGGAATCGACACTAGCCTCCCAATTATTTCTGAAGTTCCAACCCAAAGTCTCAACATTCGATCCGTCTAGGTCACATCTAAAAACCATACCCTGTTGATAAGGTTTGCGGTGATCTTTAATTTCATTACCTGCCTTATCAACAATTACTTTCCCATCCGGAGTCTTTAAACCTCTCGATGCATTACCAAAATTGAAGTACAGCTTTCCATCAGGGCCAAAACAAAATGCGTGAATACCATGATCATGTTGTTTCCCACCAATAACATTAAACAAAACTTTTTTGTCATCAGGCTTATCATCACCATTATTATCTGTAAAAATCAAAACCTGCTCCCCAGCAGAAACAATGACCTTGTTTCCTAAAACACAAACTCCATGGGGTGAATCAATATCCCGACCTTGGTAATAAGTCTTTGAGCCATCAGCAACCCCATCACCATCCGTATCTTCTAAAATAATTATTCTATCTCCTTCAGCGCGTTTACCATTATGCCCTCTATAATTCACTATTTCTGCAACCCAAACTCTTCCTTTATGATCAATATCTATACTAGAGGGACTCAGGAGCATTGGCTCAGATGCAAACAGCTCAGCCTTCATCCCGTCAGCAACTTCTAAAGACTGCAGTGAATCCTTTGGATTAAGACCATTAGAAAAGGCATCCCAGGTAAACACAGAGGTAAATATTATGATCCAAATTTTGTAAGACTGTAAGGTTTTCATTATTTTTTAATTATAATTAGATAAGTTCGATAAAAATATTTCATATAGGAATCGAGATACTAAATAAATATGAAGAATAATAATAAAAAAGAAATAAAAAAAACTCTATTAACCGAAGAATAAATTTTGAATCTGTAACAAATTTATTTTTTTGATAGGTTTGGCTTTTTAAAATCTTGATTTGAATCCAATTCTTTCTCGTTAGGGCGGTGAGTTATTAATCCTTTGTCAGGAATATCCAACCCAGCTGTCCATGCTACAGCATTCAAGACAAGCTTACGAAACCCGTCATCTGCAAAATTTGAGTGGAAGTGTGCACCAGTGAAACCCACTCCACGCCCACCATCATTTCTCTCTACAGACCAACATAAAGTTTCAGATTTACCCGATGCTTCTACGATATGTTTTTTAGGTCCTCGAGGCCAACTGCTTTTACCAGATCTTGCATTATCATCTGGCACTGCCTCTAAAATAGGAGTAACACCATTTTTACCCTCTCTGAATCTCATATTGAAATACCATTCATCTTTAACTTTAAAATTATTAACTCCACGTGTTATGGGGTGATTCTTGTTCAACCTTGATTCAGCAATCCAATGAGGATTAATAGACCAACCAGTTTCATAATACCCTCCAATCCAATTTTGAAGTGCTTTCCCGGATTTTCCGACAGGTACTTCTACTGCATAGTGCATACACATTAATCCACAACCTCTATCAATTTCTTTTTTAACTTGTTCAAGGTTTCTATTAATAGGGTGACCTCCTCCTCCATCCATAAAGAGAATTATGGCATCTGCATCTTTGAATGAATCAACACTTTTAGGCCAGCCACTTTTATAAACTCTAGTTTTGACNTTATCTCCTAAGGNCTCNTTTAGGTGGGCNTCCATCAATAAGCAACCNGCATTAAATTCATGAGCTCCCCATCCATGACTTCTATTTCCAGCGACGAAAACTATTTTTCTAGCTTCATCATTAGAGAATGCTGGAAGNCAAAAAGAAAATGAAATTANAATTAATTGAAATCTAATTAAGGATAAAANTTTCAAAGCTTTTATTGGTTNGTGTTTTCTTTAGGAATAATTATTAACGGCCAAAGTCATAAACGTTACAGCAAATATGAAGGCTAAAAGAAATAAAGAAATAAAGGCTACAGAATTAAATNCGTTTTTTCTTTTAAAATTATAGCAACTAATACCTATAGCCATCACTCCACACTCGATGGCATAAACAACATAGAGCCAAAACATTATTCCAGAAGTAAAGCCGTAGCTATGCAAGCCAGTTTCAAGTTGGTTAACGTGCCACCAAGAAAACACTGTTATAACGAGTATTAGGACCGCAATAATATTCATACCCAAATCCTTGATGTATCCACCCATTCTGGCATGAAGCATAATCAAAGCACCTAAGCATATCATAAGAGCTCCATTCTCTTTAGGATCCCATCCCCAAAACCTACCCCAACTNTCATTTGCCCATACACCTCCCAAAACGGTACCTACTAAAGCAAATAAAAGCCCGAAGCATGTAATACCATAAACCATTTTCGTAATTGATCGTCTCAGATCATCACTTCCAATCTTAAAACGCTTCGAGAAAATAAATATGTGGGCAATTAATCCTGCAAGTAATGCTGCAGCGTAACCAATATTTATAGCAATTACATGAGTTGCTAACCAAAAGTTTGATCGTAGTACAGCTTCTAGCACCTTGAGAGTGTCCCTAGCCTCTTTAATTTCGAATCTCCAGGTGAGAAAAATTCCAATTATTCCAACNGCCAATGAACTAGCTAAAGCAATCCCCTTACGGTCGAAAAACTCTATAAGCAAGCAAAGAATGACAGCNACGACTGTTATGAATGGAATAGTCTCGTACAGAGTTGAAATTGGAGGGCGGCCCAACATAAGACTCCTCATACAAATTCCCACTACCAAACATAACGTTGCAAAGATTGCCATCCCCCAAACAATAAATATTAATGAATTAGATANTCTTGATCCNGGCTTAAGCCATGAAATGGCAAGTAGTAAAAAAGCCATGATATAAAAAGGAAGAGACCAATGAAAAAGCGATAATTTATTATTAAGNAGTTCGAGGTTAATGTTTTTGTATTCACCCCTTTCTTCAGCAATATTAATTATTTTTGCACTAAGTTCTTCCAATTCATTTTTAAAAACATTTTGGTTTCCATTAAAACTAGCAAGCTTCTCTAACGATACAAGATATGGAATGGCCCATTCGGAAAAATTTAATTTCTGTTCGGGGTTCATTTCGGTAGACCTAAAAGTTAATTGCTCAATGAAATAGCCAGGCTTCACCCATTCCTCGTCCCTTTCTTCGTCATCTGAAATCTGAGGCTGAGGAGGAAACATTGCTAGGCTTATCATGCTAACCATGTCCTTTACTCCTGCCGTTGCCGTATCTCTTTCAAGCATTTGAAAAGCCCCCGATATTTGATCGATGAACTTTTGTCCCTCAGGGCCTCTGGCCAACTCAACTATCTTATCAAATTTCTCAACGAAATAACTAATCTTTGTCTTTCCTGTTCCAGATTTTTTAAAGTCTTCAGATATTTCCCCTAGGTCAACATCAATACCTGATCTGGCAAAATTAAAGGCATTAGCCGCCCACTCAAACTCGTTAATGGAAGATTTCAAAGATAAAATACCTGCATTCACAGGGTTCCTTCTTACCTCTTTACTTTCCTCTTCATTATCTTGGTCATTAATTTTTTTACCTAACTCAATTGATCTTTCAGATAAAAGCCTCATAGCATCAGGAACGTTATAAATTTCGTTGTAGGAATATCTCTCTCTAGGAGAGGCATGAGAAGTAACACCTATTGACTCAATAACTGCGGGATTGTTTATCTTAAAAATAGGCAATTCCTTTGCGACTTCAGGTCTAAAAAGACAATCCATAAGCCACTCAGTAGCAGAAATTCTAATTTTTTCATTACCTATTGTGAAACTCAACCTTTTGGAATTGTTAATCCTTAACAATTTGTACCTAGCCACAGTTTGCATTGGTTTTAGCCGCCCTTCCTCTTGGACAGGCATAGCTTCAAATAGCTTTACTATCTCAGGTTCCCATGGAGTATAAGAGTTTACGGCATGGAGCTTATCACTATTGAGGAGTAACAAAATTACAGAAAAAATGAAAATTGATATATTGTGCAATAATTTCATATGAGCTTCTCCTTTTTCTTTCTTGAACGAGAATTTCTTTTTAAGTAATTAAGTAAGCGTTGAACAAAGTGTATCGTCATACCAATTGAAATGACATAAGTGCCATATTTTGGCCATTGGTCNGCAGGATTGTAAGAAACCGCTAGCGATGTGTAGAGCTTATCTCCTGGCTTTGCACCCTCAGGCCCCCAACTTGCCTGATACAGAGTATATCCACTATCCCTCATTGGTTTATTCATGCTAATATGAACTTTGTCAGTTAGTTTACCGTCATCAATTTTTATTACATCACTGGAATACTCTCTAGCTCTTGCTGTACCCGGATGATCTTCTTTCTGAAAATTCGTCAACTTAACTCCAAATGGCAGCGTGTGTTTTTGACGAGTTAGATCGACTGACCAAGTTGATTGATTAACTTCAAGCGTAAAGGGTTTGGGCGAAAATGGACCTGATCCAATAATCAAGCCCTCCTTGAAAACATCACCCCCTTTGGTCTTGAAATCAAAATAGGCGGCAGGCAAATTAAACTCCATGTTCTTATTGGTGGGAACATTTACCAATCCATAATCCTCAACCACTCTTATGTACTTATCTTTGGCCGCCTCTTTCTTTAAAAGACCCATCAATTGACCTTTACCATTCGCTATGTTGCGTTTATATCCTGACACCTCAATTTCGAAAGGTATTTCAGAGTTATGGAACGTTTTTTTTGCTCCATTATCCCAAATTCCATATAAATCCTCGGGACCAACTACGTAGGTCTTTACAGGCGTTCCATCACTATCGTAATTAGATATTTCTATACTCCATTCTGTAAGATTATAGATCTCATCAGAACTATCCTCTTCGTATAGCACCATATTACCTTCTCTTGTGTAATGGAAAGCAACGAACCCAGCAAAAAGTATATAAATTATTCCAAAGTGAGCTATAACCATACCTGGTCGGCGCCAATTCTTTTTCGCTCTCACGAGGCCACCCAAAAACAGATTAACAAAGAGAAGTGCGCTTACTAAATAAACGCCTGGTAGAAATATTTTAAAAGGGCCCAGCTCATAACTCAAAATATGAAAAGAAGAACCAACTTCCTGTACAAGAAACAGAGATTCAAAATATTTATCAGACGCCTCGTAAAGCCCCATCTCAACCTGTGCCATTGTCCCAAAATATGTAAGAACTAATAGAAATGTTAAAAGAATTATGGCTAAGAGGTAGCCTGAAAAGAAATTATATATCTTACCTAATAATGCCATATAATTATTTCCCTCCAGTGATTTGAAGTTCAGGAAGAATAATTCCAATCATTTTGTAACCTTCTCTTATGTCAGTTGATCCGACAGACTTAAAGCTTCCCTCAAGCTCAAGAAATTTTCCAACACCTAACAAAAATTGACGGTCAGGAAGATCATTGACTTCGCTTAAGTCTAAATCATTTAAACTCATCTGCTTTCGCCATCGGTTAACATTTGCTAAAAGCCCTCCTCCTCCACCTGGCAAAACAGTGAAATAACACTCTCCAAGTGAGTTTGGACCAAAACTGAAGTTCGCTACTCTCATCGATGACTGCTTTTCATCTTTCCATGATTCAGGTTTGACCCATGTAAAGGGAGGGTTGCCTTCCCCAATTTTTATACTATTACAAAATAAATTAAAATTCTCGATTTCGGAATCTACAGTGTCTTTGGGGCCAGTTAATTTAACGAAGAACGCAACAGAGCTGGTCTGAGAATTATCTTGTTTAGCCTCTTGTAAACCGACTCGTTCTTTGAAGTTTAATCCTAAAATCGGTTTAGGAGCAAACTTTCCTAACTCACGTGTTTTAGTTATCTCAACCCTCTCATCACTTGGGTTACATGAACATGCAAGTAAGCAGAGAAGAGAGATAATTATTGTTCTGTTAAGCGAAAACATTATCAGATGTTATAATTAGAAAGAGTATCTATAAATACGATTGCATTAAGTTAAAAGTTTTAATCTATACCAAAGGGATCGACTGTGTCTCCATTTGAGTTGATTATGGGAGTCATCTCCATTTTCATTNTTTGATTATTCCCATTCGAACTTAAGCTTTTTCCTANGTAGAAACCAAAGANCAAACCTACAAGCATACCTAAGGAGGTNAAAAAAAGTGCTGGTATAGATCTAACTAAAAANCCANTAGAAACACTANCAACAGGTTCAANATCAGCAACTTGAATCGCTTCATCATGAATTATATTGCTCTCACTTTTTATGCTACTATCAATCAAGGAGTTCACTGATTCCTTTTCTATAGAACTTGGGATAANGAACTTCGCATTGCANGAAAGGCATCTTCCCATTCTATTGGTTTTATCNTCCGGTACCTCTAGTAAGTCTCCACAATTTGGACAATTTATCTTCATTTTATGAATCTCTGAAATTCANGNTTTTACAANTTTTCAATCAATTACNTCTGATTTTGTNTATTCTCTACGTAACCAGTCTACTATTAATTCAACACTCTTCTGGTCTAGTTTTCCTGGTTTAATTTGGCCGTCTTCAGATTTGACATCCAAAAAATTAGGCATCCTGTCGTTATCTTCACCATAAAAACGCTTGTGGCTAGAATTACCAATAAAATCTACTAACCATTGACGAGACATGTAAGCTGTTAAATCAGGCCCTTTTTTACCACCTTCTCCCCTAATCTTGTGGCAGTCTACACAGGAATAACCATCTTCTCCCAGGAGTTCAAATCCCTCTGCGACGTAATCTTGCTCTCTAGATTCTACTTCTTTTTGGTATACAAGCTGAGCTTCTGCAGACAATCCAGCTGAAAGGAGAGCAACATCTTCATCATCAATCTCTTCTTCTTCTAAAAACTCAGACATTGAACCTTCCTTAAATTTTGTATTACCAAAGAATTTGTCTGACTGATAATGATCAAAGGTTAAAACTTTATTTATCCATTCTCTAGAACCAACCCCCTTTAGATCAGGGGCCGATTGTTTATCCGTTAGATAGCCTCCATTTCCATCAAGCGCCTTATCATTAGAATCATAACCATATGCATGACAAGAAGCACAATGAGATGCAAATAACTTAGGCCCTTGGGAAAGCGGGTCAGAATAGAGTAAAGAGAGAGCTCCTTCAGGAGGAATACCATCATTACTTTTGATAAGTTCTTTAACCCTTGCCGCTTGTTTATGTGCATTTTCAACATCATCAAGATAAACTTGATCAGAAGCATCTTTCTTGAAAGCCATTACAGTTAGCACAACAAAACCACCGATCAGAAAGTATAAAAGCACGACATTTATCCAATGCCCTATTTTTTTTATACCTAAAATTGGCATCATGAAAAGCATTGATGCCAAAATGCTAGGAACAACTATTGCACCTAATATTAAACCGAGCTCACCCTGGAAGGGTTCAAATTTCAACATCAGAAACAACGACATGAAATACCAATCTGGCCTAGCTGCATTGTATGGTTGTGATGGGTCAGCGGGTGACGTTAATTCCGTGCCTTTCCAAAACACCAAAAACATAACGGCTCCAATTACAGCAAAACATGCTATAGCATCCTTTAGTATTTGATCAGGCCAAAACATAGCATCTCTGCGAGGCCTTCTTGCTGAGTTATCGTCTTTACCTGAAACATGCAAAAAGGCGATGCGAATTATTACTGAAAAGGTTAATATTATTGGCACCCACATGACCCAAGCTGGGTTAGATTGACGAAAAATAAATGCTGCGGCACTGAGTCCAAATAGGCCTACCGCAATGACATACCAATAATATAGGGACCCAACTTTGGTAGTCGGTTTTGCTTCAGTGATACCGTGTTTTCTAAAAAGATAAATATGAACAACTATCAACATTATTAGCGAAGCAGGGAGAACACCGGCATGAAGAGCAAAGAATCTCGTTAGTGTGTGATGCCCATAATCAGAGCCACCCACAACAACTTTTTGAATATCCCCTCCTATTAATGGCACGACTCCAGCAAGGTTTGTTGCCACTTTAGTCGCCCAAAAACCCTTCTGGTCCCAAGGTAAAAGATATCCTGTTAAAGATGTTGCAAGAGTTATAAAAAGAAGAATAACCCCAAACCAAAAGTTAAATTCTCGAGGAGCTCTGTAGGCACTATCAATGACGACTTGAACTAAATGTAGCACTAACAGAACAACCATTATTTGTGCTGTCCAGTGATGGATGCCCCTGAGGGTAGAGCCGAAACTCATTTCATATTGAATATAATATACACTCTCCCATGCAGTCGAAGCACTAGGGCTGTATGCCATCCAAAGAAAAATTCCAGTAATAAACTGAACCATTATGGCAAAAGTTAAAGTGCTGCCCCAAACATACCTCCATCTAGCCCCTCCAGGCACACGTTCAAACAGAGCTTCCTTGGTTAAAGCCCCAATACCGGTTCTGTTTTCTAACCAATTACTTAAAGCTTTTATCATACTTCAATTTTTTCAGTCACCCCAGCTTTAAAATTAACAAAGGTTATCCAAACCTGACCTTGTTTTAATAACTCCTTATCAACTTCGAGTTCATCCAATCCTCGAGGGCTAACACTTTTACCAACAATTCCACCTTCAATATCAAATGTGCTTGCATGACATGGGCAATTAAATTCTCCTCCATTTTTACTTAAATCAACACTGCAACCAGCATGAGGACAACTAGAGTTAAACGCTACAACTTCGTTTTCAGATTTCCTTCGAAGAAAAACTGATCCTATGGGCTTATTCGGGTACTTTGTCCACGCATCCTTACGTTCAGCTACAACTTGAAAAAGTTTGGGAGTCCCATCAGCCGGCAAATCATCCAAACTAGCGAGCCTAACCTTTAATTTTTCCGGATTCTTAATTCCTAAAGGAGATAACAACGTGGCTAACCCTGCCCCTACTGGAACAGCAACCACAACACCACCAAAAACAAAACTGACAGCTTTGGACAAAAATTGCCTTCTCTCAGGATCATTTGGAGATTCCTCATCGGACGATAGCGGTTCATTCATGATGATTAATTTATCAATGTTGTCTAATACATACGTCCAAACAAACTAAAAATTAACATTAAGAGCTATAAATTTAGAGGTTTTTATCGAGACATTATTCATGAGTGTGATCTATAATAACCTGATGCCTTTAAAAACTAACAATAGAAGGAGTTTTTTTAAACATGCAGGAATAAGCACGGCCGCAATGTTAATATCCCCTTCAATAATAAAACCTCACAATATTCATGCTAAATCTCCTAAAAAAGCTAAAGCATCAATTGGAGTCTCCACATACTCGTACTGGGGCTTTAGAAGAAAAGAATTTCGGCCAATAAAAAAATGCCTAGATATTGCTGCAGAACAAGGGTTTGAGGGCGTAGAAATTCTTCAAGTTCAAATGGAAGATTTTAAACCATCTTATTTACAGAACTTAAAGAAACATGCCTTTTTAAATGGGCTTGATTTAATGGGCCTATCGACTCACCAAGATTTCGTAGACCCAGACCCATACAAAAGGAGACATAACGTAGAACAAACAATTTTTTATATCAAACAAGCACATGAATTAGGTATACCAACTATTAGGATCAATACGGGGAGATGGAACACTTCCAAAAACTTCGATCACCTCATGGCTAATCGTGGTATTGAACCTGTTTTGGAAGGTCACACTGAGGATGAGGGATATGAATGGGTCATTGATTCGATTGGCAAACTAGTAGGCGAAGCTGAAAGAGCTGGAGTAATCCTAGGCCTTGAAAACCACTGGGGGCTTGGACTAACTCCGGAAGGAGTGTTAAGAATTGTTAACGCAATTAATTCACCATGGCTCCAAGTAACATTAGATACAGGAAATTTTTTAGAAAAACCATACGAACGCCTTAAAAAATTGGCTAATAAAACTGTATTACTCCAAGCCAAAACATATTACGGTGGAGGAAGATGGTATACCCTCGATCTAGACTATGAAAGAATTTCCAAAATCATGGGTGAAGTTAATTACAAGGGCTGGGTATCGTTAGAATTTGAAGGAAAAGAGGATCCTGTATCAGGATGCCAAAAAAGCTTGGACCTTTC